>JBFJPL010000017.1:0-49992 GCA_041617155.1 Kiloniellales bacterium | reverse complement strand
CGAATATCGCTCCGACCTGGCGCTCTGGTTCATCAAGCCTTGGGTCGGCATCGAGGTGACCAGCGATGGCGCGCTCTACGGCGTCGGCGGTGTCCTGCTGGATTTCACGCTGGGTGACCACTTCTACTTCAGCCCGTCGGCTGGGGTCGGCGCCTACGCCGACGGCGGCGGCCGCGACCTCGGCAGCACGGTCGAGTTCCGCACCCAGGCTGAACTTGGCTACCGCTTCGACAACAGCGCGCGCCTGGGCGTCGCCTTCAGCCACATCTCCAACGCCTCGATCAGCGACCGCAACCCCGGCACCGAAATCCTGACCCTCTACTATTCGATCCCCTTCTTCGGTTTCCGCTGAATCACGGCCATGACAACCGCGACCCTGGAGCAGACCCCGCGCGAGACCGAGGTGGTGGTAATCGGCGCCGGCATCGCCGGTACCATGACCGCCTATTTCCTGGCTAAGCGCGGCGTGCCGGTGGTGCTGTGCGAAAAGGGTCGGGTCGCCGGCGAGCAGTCATCGCGCAACTGGGGCTGGGTGCGCAAGCAGGGCCGCGACCCGGCCGAGCTGCCGGCGATCATCGAAAGCCTGCGTATCTGGCAGGGCCTGGAGGCCGAGCTGGAGGCCGATATCGGCTGGCACCAGGGCGGCGTCACCTATTTGGCGCGCAGCGAGAAAGACCTGGAGTCCTTCGAGTCGTGGCTGGAGCACGCCCGCCCGTACCAGCTCGACAGCCGGATTCTCTCGCCGGCCGAAACCGATCGGCTGCTCGGCCAGGAAGAGCGCCAGTGGAAGGGTGCGCTCTTCACGCCGAGCGACGGCCGAGCCGAGCCGGCCGGCGCCGTGCCGGCCATGGCGCGCGCCGCCGAACGCCTGGGCGTGACGCTGCTGACCGACTGCGCGGTGCGCACGGTCGAGACGACCGGCGGCCGGGTCACCGGCGTGGTGACGGAAAGCGGCGCCATCGCCTGCCGCGCGGTCGTCTGCGCCGCCGGCGCCTGGACCAGTCTGTTCAACCGCAACCTCGGCGTCGACCTGCCGCAGCTCAAGGTGAAGGCTTCGGTCCAGCGCACCAAGCCGGCGCCACTGCTGACCGAGTGCGCGGTCTCGAGCGGCGACGCCGCCTTCCGGCGGCGTCAGGACGGCGGCTACACCATCGCGCGCAGCAGCGCCTATGGCTTCGACATCGTGCCCGATGCCCTGCGTTACTTCCGCAGCTTCCTGCCGATCCTCAAGATGAGCTGGAAGGACTCCAAGCTGCGCTTCTCCGGCGCTTTCTTCCGAGAACTTTCGGACGGCCGCGGTTGGAAGCCGGACCAGGTCAGCCCCTTCGAGCGCACCCGCGTGCTCGACCCTGAGCCGGACCATCAGGTGCTCGACGCCACGCTGGCCACCGTGCGCCGCCGCTTTCCCCAGCTGGCCGGAATCGAGGTGGCGGAGCGCTGGGCCGGCATGATCGAAACCACGCCCGACGCCCTGCCGGTGATGGGCGGCGTCGAAGGCATCGAGGGCTACTACGTCGCCACCGGCTTTTCCGGCCACGGCTTCGGCATGGGGCCAGCCACCGGCCTGCTCATGTCCGAGCTGATCCTCGACGGCAAGGCGCGCGTCGACCTGAGCGCCTTCCGCCTGGAACGCTTCACCGACGGCTCGAAGCTGGAGCCCTATTCCGTGCTTTGACCACACGCCGCCGCGCGAGGCTTCGAACGTGGGCAAGACCCTACCGTTTCCGCGCAAAGGCGGCTATAAGGTGCCCCCAAGCGGCCCCGTAGCTCAGCTGGATAGAGCGACAGATTCCTAATCTGTAGGTCACAGGTTCGAATCCTGTCGGGGTCACCAATTCCTTGCTTTCCGCGGCCGATTGCGCCGGCCCGGAATGCGGCGCAAGCTTGACCCCATGACGATCTATACCGTCGGTCATTCAACCCGCTCCGCGGCGGAGCTGATCGGTCTGCTGGCCGACGCGGGCGTCGATTTTCTGGTCGACGTGCGGGCCTTCCCGCGCTCGCGCACAAATCCACAGTTCAATGTGGACAGCCTGCCGACGGCGCTGGCCCTGGCCGGGATCGGCTATCGGCATCTGAAGGCGCTCGGCGGCCGACGCGGGCGGCAGGATTTAGGCTTTGCCTCGCCGAACGGTTATTGGCAGGTCGGCGCGTTTCGCAACTACGCCGACTATGCGCTCACGCCCGGCTTCAAGGCGGGATTGGCGGAGCTGCTCGCGCTGGCGCGCAGCCATACCTGCGCGGTCATGTGCGCGGAGGCGCTGTGGTATCGCTGCCACCGGCGGATCGTGACCGATTATCTGCTGACCGCCGGTTTCGATGTCGTGCACATCCTGGGAGCGGATAAAAACCAGCCGGCGCGCCTGACACCCGGCGCCGAACCACGGCCGGACGGCGCGCTGCACTACCCGCCCGCCCAGGGCGCGCTGCTCTAGATGCCGCACCGGGAGCGTGCCCCGTAACCCCGAACACGGCAGCGACACGGCCGCCCCTATTGGCTCGTGCCCGGCCATGTGCCAGCATCCTGAGCGCGAAACGGCGCTCCGCCGGTCGGTGGCGGGAACGGGGGGCAGTCTTGGCAATGGGCAAATTTGTCGCAGGTAGGTGGGGGGAAACCCATGCATAGGACACTGGCCCCGGTGGCCGCGCTTCTGCTCAGCGTGGCTATTCTCCTGATGGGTAACGGGCTGCAGGGCACGCTCCTGCCGATTCGTGCCCAACTGGAGCTCTATTCGTCGCTCCACATCGGCATACTCGGGTCGTCCTACTTTCTCGGTTTTGCGTCCGGCTGCGTTCTCGGGCCCTATGTCTTGCGGCGAGTCGGCCATATCCGGGCTTTCACCGCCATGGTCTCGCTCGCTTCGGCGGTCGCGCTGGCCCATGCGCTCGTGCTGTCACCCTATGTGTGGTGGCCGCTCAGGGCGCTCACGGGGTTCTGCTTCGCCGTGCTCTACATGGTGATCGAGAGCTGGCTCAACGAGAAATCCAGCAACGAGAACAGAGGATTGATCTTCTCGATCTACACGATCATCAATCTGACCGTGGTGACGATCGGCCAGATGATGTTGAGCCTCGGCAGTCCGACGGCGTTTCCGCTCTTCGCGGTGGCGTCGATCCTGGTCTCGCTGGCCGCCCTTCCGGTCGCCCTTACGACGGCACCGGCACCGGGTCCGGTGGCCTCGGTCAAGGTCCGCATCGGTTATCTCTATCGTATCTCCCCGGTGGGCTTCGTCTGCGCTCTGGCGGTCGGCCTGGCCAACGGTTCCTTTTGGTCGCTCGGGCCGGTCTTCGCGCAGAGTAACCAGTTCTTCATGGGGACCACGGCGGTGGCCCTGTTCATGAGCGTTGCCGTGATTGCCGGGGCCATCGGGCAGTGGCCGCTGGGCCGGGCCTCGGACCGCACGGATCGGCGCAAGGTCATCGTATTCACCTGTCTTGGCGCGGCGTTGGCAGCGGTCGGGATGTGCCTGCTCGCGCAGAGGTGGGAATACGGCATGTTCGTTTTCGCCTTCTTGTTCGGCGCCTTTGCGTTCCCGCTCTATTCCCTGGGTGCTGCCCATATGAACGACAACGTCGAAGCCGACGGCTTCGTGGAGGCTTCCAGCGGCCTGCTGTTGACCTATGGGGCTGGAGCGGTCATCGGCCCGATAATCGCATCGTCGGCAATGGGACTATTGGGTTCGGTCGGTCTGTTTGGCTTCACCGCCGTGGTGCATGTCGCGATGGCGGGCTTCGCCATCTACCGTATGCGCCAAAGAGGCCGCCGGTCCGCGGAGGAACGCTCGCCCTTCGTCGATTCGCTGCGCGTTTCGCAAACGGTATCGACGATCGATCCCCTGAGCCACCCTGCTGAAGCCGAAGCCGAGGCTGACCCTGAAATACCCACGATCGCCGCATCGTCGCTACCCGATGGGCCGGCGACGCGAACCACCGGCCACAAGGCGGCTGCTTTGCCGGAAACCGACACCGAAGGGAATGCCGACCCGGCGGCTTCGACAGAAAGCGAGGCCGAGAAGTCGAAGGACAGGGAGAATTGAACCGGCGCAGGTGGCAGCCGAAGGCAATGGTCGGCCGGGAGTCACTTCTGGATTGGGCAGGGAAAGCTTTTCGCCAGCGCTTCGGCGACCGCCTGGGAGGCTTTGACCGGTAGTGCTTCCGGGTGCTTGTCGAGCCACGCTTTCACGGCTTTCACGAGGTCTTCCCGTCTGTCGGTTGAAGGCGGGCAGGCGCGGTATCCGTTAACCGTATTGCCGTCGGCGAGAATATCCACCACCGCGCCGATATAGCCTCGGCAGACCAACCCGGCCGAAGGAGCGGTCAGCTGCACGGTCGCGCAGCGTTCCTTCAATGTTTGGCCCGTGGTAATTGCCTGCCCTGCCGCGCTGCCCGAGATAGATGACACCAAAACAGCGATCAGTGCGGCACGTTTCCCGGTGGTGCTGAGATCCGTTGACCTCCAAAAGACCATAGCGGCGTCTCCAATCCGGTCGGCGACACGGTCTGGCCAGTCCGTGGCCCACAGTCATGGGCCGGCGGCCGAAGGCAAGGCGGCTTCCGGAAAGAACCGCTGATGGCGAATGCCTTCCTCGAATTTGCCGATCGACTGTGACCAGGAGCCGTCGGGCCAGATGTAGCGGGCAGCCTCTTGCTCGGGCCAATAGACCGCAGTGTAGAGCGTACCAAAGCCGTGATCATAGGCGGTGGTGTAGAGCGGGCGCTGCAGGAAGCACTGGACCAACTTCTCCGGCGTCATGCCCTCCTCGCGAAGGCGAAAGAACAGGAAGCGTTCGCGTTCCAGGGTCGCGGTGAAGCGCGCGTAGTTGTGCCAGTCGACGTTGCCCTGATGGTTCGCGGCGATCGGCAACTGGCGCACGACCGTGTCCCGGTCCGGCGCGGCAAAGGCCGTGATGAATTTGCCTTTACGATCGACCGCCGTGACGTTGTAGGCCATGTGCACCGGCACGCGCTTCATGACCTCGGCCGCCTCGACGGCGGTGTCGCAGAACTCCAGGATGTAGCGCAACACGATGGGAATCCCGAAGCCATCGCCGACCACCTTTCGTCCACCGAAGGTCAGACTGACCGCCAGGCCGGCGTCGTTGACGCCGTCGAGCACGCCCCACAGACAGTCGACCATGGCGAGCACCGCGCGGCCGTTCCAGCGGCTCAGCAGGATGAGCCCCTCGCAGAGGCCAGGGTTGTAGTCGTAGTTGCGCACCAGCATGGGCGCGCCCGGCCAGACCACCTGGCTGCAACCGGTCAAGTAAGCCGGCGGGCGATAGAGGCCGAGAAACCGGGCTGGGATATCTTCGCCGCCGGCCAGCTCGCACAATTGCTCGTAGGTGCGCAGAAGCTCGGGCATATGCCGCTTCAGCCTTTTCAGGCCCTCGGCGTAGGTCGGGCGTTCCTCGATACCCTCGGAGAGGAACCAGTGGCGGTAAGCGGGCCAGTGCTGGTCGTAGAGCGAACGCCACTTGGCCCCCGGCCGGTCCTCTGCGACGGATCGGAAGACCACCTTCATGAGGATCAGGCGCTCATAGGATCTTGAAGGCGCCGGGCTGCAGGGCGGGCATGACCGCGGCCTGTGGCGCGTGGAGAGGCCTGGCCTGGAAACCCTGCTTGATTCCCGCGATCCAGCTTTTCGCCCGGTCGTTGAGCTTGAATCCTTTGGTCATCAGGCGGCCACGGGTGACCAGGATTCCCAGATCGGCACCCTCATAGCGGTAGTCGCCCGGTCCGCTGATCCGCAGGAAGAAGGCCTCCCGCTCGCTCTCTACCGCGCGCCGGTGATAATCGAAGCGCGAATAGACCACCGAGCCGTCGTCTTTCATGTGGTAGATGCCGCTCTCCGGCGCGGCATGCACGAGGTCTACCGAATCCTCGGTGTGCTTGATGACCATCTGGCTCCAGCTGTCGATGTTGTCAGGGTCGGCCCAACGATCGTTGAGCCCGGCGACGTCGAGATCGAACTCCATGCCGCTGAACTCCAGCAGGTGGAACAGGAACAGCGGCGCATCGGCATGGGCGAAGGCCGCGTGGTTGGTCATCGAGCTGGCGCCGGTCACCCGCGGGTTCAGTTCGCCCAGCCACATGTCCTCGGTATCCTTGTCGATCAGGAAGTCGAGCTCGAAATAGCCGCGATAACCCTCCTTGTGCAGCTGTTCGCCGAACTTGAAGGTGAGGTCGCGCGCCTTTTGGCGCAGTTCCGGCGTGAAGGAGTCGGCGAAGATCTCGTTGCCGGCCCAGCCGCCGCGGTAGGGCGTCAACTCCTTGAAGCCGACGATCTCGGTCATGAGTGGGCCGACGATCGTGCCGGCCTTGGTGGCGCAGGCCTCGATGGCGGCTTGCCGGCAGTCGATCCGTTTCATGATCTTGACCTCGCCCTGGCCGATGATCTCGTCGGCGTGGCGCTTCCAATCGGCCTCTTTTGAGATGAAGAACGTGGTGTGGCCGGAGTCGCCGTAGGCGGTCTGCAGAACCAGGTCCTGGCCCAGGTTCTTGGTCAGCTTGCGCAGCTCGTCATAGCTGTCGAGCTTTGGCGCGAGCACGTTGGGCACGCTCGGCACGCCGGCCTTGTTGCCGACACGCACGGTCTCGATCTTGTCGTCCAGCTTGCTGCGCAGCTTCGCCTTGGGGAACCAGACCTGCATGCCGAGATCGCGCGCCAGCATCTCGGTGTCTTCATTGAACATGAGGAATGTGGCCTTGGGGCGGCCGCCGCGATCGTCGATGTAGTCGCGCACTTCCTTGTGTTGCAGCAGATAGTTGTTGATGTCCTCGATGCTCTCGAACTCGGGATGGGGCGCCGGTGAGGGGACGAAGGTATTGGGGTGCCGTCCATCGTAGCAGTCGATGTAGGATATATACTTGAAGTTCTTCACCCACTCGTCCATGCCGAGCAGGTTGAAATTCGTCGCGCTGATGAAGTAGATCGGCGTTTCGTTGCGGTGGAAGAAGCGGCGGATCTCGGAGATGTTCTCGAGTTTCTCTTTCTTACGCCTGCCTGACATTTGTTTCCCCTGTTTTTTTGAGTTGGATCCAATCAAGTTTGATTCTGATTTCGGGTTTTGATGCGGCCTATTCCGCGGCTGCTTGCTTCTTGCTTCTGTCTTCCCGGACGCCGAGCGCCTGGTTTGTGAACACCCGCAGGCCCAGTTCGGGCCGGTAGCCGTGGATTTCCTTGACGTCGAGCGCGCGCATGAAGTCCAGAATTTGCCGGCTGATCACCTGTCCCGGAACCAGGATCGGAAAACCCGGCGGGTAGGGAATGATGAAACTGGCCGAAACCACCTCACGCCCGCCGGCCATGGCCTCGTCGAGGCCGCCGTCGTCGAGCCCCAGGTACTCGCAGGCCTCGTCGTCGTAGGCCAGGAAATAGGCTTGGCGAATGTTGCCCTCCGAGGTTTCCGTTGCCGTGTCGGGCCGAAAGGCGCTGTGAAAGTGGCTGAAATCGGGCAGCGGCGGCAGCCGCTCGGTCAAGGACTCGACGCGCTTCTCGAACGCCCGGCGCTCGATCGGGCTCGAGTCCTCCTGTTGCTCCTCCAGTTCCCGTGCAATCTGCACCAGGACTTCGATCAGATAGGCGGTCGAGCTGCGGGTCGTGCCGATGTTGGTCATGAACAGCACGGTGTTGCGCGAGGTCTTGTTGATCTGGATGCCGTAGCGGTCCATCAGGGTCTCGTTCTTGAAAGTATCGCCGTCGAGCCCTGTCTTGCCGACGAACAAGGTGAGGCGCGTGGCGTCCAGGGTGAACTCGTCGTTCGCCCAGGCGTTCCAGATATCGTTCCAGCCATGCTCCTTGTCGTAATAGGAGGTGATGCCCGATTGCCGGTACTCCGCCGGAACGAGATCGCCCACGGTCAGCACTCGGAAGAACTTGCTGAGCAAGGGGTGGGTCGTGATGCGCTCGCGCAGGACCATCGCCATCTCGACCTGCTTCTGCACCAGCTCGAAGCCTTCCAGCTCGACCTGCCGGCGGCCGACGTCGAGCGAGGCCAGGATCTGATAGTTGGGCGATGTCGAGGTGTGGGTCATGTAGGCTTCGTGGAACGGCTCTTCGGCCTTGGCTTTGTAGTCCTGATCGTGGATGTGGATCATCGACCCTTGGCGCAGCGCGGTTAGTGTTTTGTGGGTGGACTGGGTGGCATAGACGCGAACCCGCACGCGGTCCGGGTCGGGCATGAGCGGCCGCTCGAGCCAAGTGGCGTCGTCCTCGGCGTCGAGCTGGTCGAACTCGGCGCGGAAAGCCTGATAACGCTCCCGATAGCCCTGGCTGCGATAGCGCTCGCGCAGGGTTTTGGCCGCATGCATCGCCGTACGCTGGCGATAGGCCGGGCCGAAGCGGGCGAAGCCGAACCAGGCCTCATCCCACAGAAACACCAAGTCCGGCTTGATCGCCAGGCATTCCTCCATGACCCGTTCGACGTTGTAGACGATGCCGTCGAAGGTGCAATTGGTCAGCAGCAGCAGCTTGACCTTATCGAGCTTGCCGGCCCGCTTGAGCTGCAGCAGCCGGAGCTTGATCTCGCGCAACGGCACGGCACCGTACATGGAGTAGCGGCTGAGCGGATAGGAATCGAGATAGACGACTTGGGCGCCGCTCAGCACCATCCCATAGTGGTGCGACTTGTGGCAGTCGCGGTCGACCAGAACGATGTCGCCCGGCCGCACCAGTGCTTGCACGACGATCTTGTTGCAGGTCGAGGTGCCGTTCGTCGCGAAGAAGGTGCGCCTGGCGCCGAACGCCCGGGCGGCCAGCTCCTGCGCCTTTTTGATCGTGCCCTTGGGGTCCAATAGCGAGTCCAGGCCGCCCGAGGTGGCCGAGGTCTCGGCCAGAAAGATATTCATGCCGTAGAACTCGCCCATGTCCTGGATCCAGTGGGACTTGGTGATCGATTTGCCGCGCGAGATCGGCATGGCGTGAAATACGCCGGTCGGCTGTTTGCTGTATTTTCGCAAGGCCGTGAAGAACGGCGTTTCATAGCGCTCGTTGATGCCGCGCAGGATGTTGAGGTGAAGCTCCAGGTAGTCCTCTTGATTGTAGAAGACCCGGCGGCAGGTATCGCTCACCTTGCCGGCGATCTCCTCGACCGCCCGGTCGGTGACCAGGTAGACGTCGAGCTCGGGGCGCACCTTGCCGATCATCTCCGCCAGCTTGACGCCGTAATCCTCCGGAGCCAGGTCGGCGAAACCCTGGTCGCCGAGCCGCGACAGGTAGCGCTGCAGCATGTCGAGCTTGCGCCGGGCCTCGAAGGGAAATCCGTAGCGCACGACCACGGCCTGGATGTTGTGATTGAACAACACCCCGATCAGCGCGTCCTCGAAGCTCGGCACGACGACGGCTTCGTAGATGAAAGCGTCCTCCGGGCGGCGCATCTCGCGCAGCCCCGCCCGCAGCATGTGCTCCTGATGGGCGTTCAAGTTGTCGACGATCATCACCTCGAAGTAGGGCCGGGCCAGGAGGTGCTCGTCCTTGGTTTCGAGCGCCTCTTCCTCCTCGTCCTCGCTCTCGCCGGTGATGCCCAGGGGGATCGTCTTGCGCCTGTAGGCGTTGCTCATGAGCGCGCGAACGGTGCGCGCCACGGCGCGGGAAAGGGTCGGATAATCCTCCTTGTCGAAAAGCCGCTTGAGCTGATGAAAAGCGTCACGTCCCGGGAACGCCCAATAGGTCTCGATCGGCTCCAGCGTATCGAAGGCCTGGATTGCCAGCTGGCGCTGTTTGGCCGCCGCCCTGCCGCCATCCGGTTCCCGTTCGAGTCGGGCCGTCAGGCTCTTGAGCTGGTTCCAAGTATCGGCGCGTAGCTGAGATGCGTTGTAGTACGCACTAAGGGAACGGGCGGTGGCTTTCGCGCTCCGCGCTGATCCGGTGTCCATTCTTGGCCTCCCACACGAATTGTCCGTGGCCCGACTGGACTTCCGTTTGCCACGGTCACGAGCGCTCGTTTTGCTTGGCCGTACCGGTGTTCGGCCTCTAGAGCGCCATTTTTGGGTCCGGTATGTCTGTCGCTACCCCCTATTAGATGCGTCGCTCACGGTGACCTCGTCAGCGGGTTCTTCCACCGACGCCCCTTGGACTTCGCGGCCGTCGCCGCACCCGCCGACTTCGCGTCGGCCGTTTCCGGTGCCGTCTGGCCGTTGGTCTGGGGCTGAGCCGGAGGCGTCGAATGCTCGGCAACCGGTTCTACGTTCGCCGTCAAACCAGCCCGCGACCCGCGCTCGGGCATGGCTAGAGGCCCGAGCGTCTGAAGATAGCCGTTGCCGGCCACGGTCCGGTCGTAGACCGGAAACTCGACGGCCCGGTCGCGAAACGACTTCAGCGGTTGCCCGAGCCCACGAATTCCAGTTTCCCGTTGCCGGCGTACTTGAGCCAGATCGATCTCGATCGGTATCAGCTCCTCCTCGCCTGCCGCTTGATAGAGCAACGTTCCGCTAGGGTCGACCACGCAAGATCGACCGTTACCGCCCGGGCCCAAGCCATTTACGTCAACTACATAACATTGAAACATGGCCGCCGTGGCCCGGGCAAGGCTGACCTCGATTTCTCGATCGACCGTCCCGGTCAGGACCGGGTGGAGAAGCACCTCGGCGCCCATGGCGGTCAGCGTCCTCGTGGTCTCCGGAAACCAGATGTCGTAGCAAATCGAAACGCCGAAGCGGCCGACCTCGGGGACGTCGAACGCCAGGAACTCCGTGCCGGCCTCGACGCCCGCCTCATAGGGTCTGAATGGGAACATCTTGCGGTAACGGCCGACCACGTGGCCTTGGGGGTCGATCACCGAGGCGGTGTTATAGATCCGTTCGTCGACGCGCTCGAACATGGAGCCCGGCAGCAGCCAAATGCCGTGCCGCGCCGCCATCTCCTGGAAGGCCTCTTCGGTCGGGTTCGGGAAGGCCACGGCGTTCTGGGGGAACGGGCCGAAGGGCGCCAACTCGCTGAACATGACCATCTGGACCCAGGGAAACCTGCCCATCAGCAGGTCCAGTCGGTGGCGCATCGCGGAAACGTTCTCGTGTGTCGCCGAGATATGCATCTGAATGCCGCCGATGGCAAACGGGGTCATCGCGCGCGCTCCTGCTGGCTTTCGCCAGTTCGGGACATCTGCCGGAGCAGGTTCAACTCGATTCTCCTTGAACGGTAAGCAACCAGCGAACAGGCCAGGATATCCAAGGTCCTGAAAGCCTCGATCCGACCTTATGGCCTCGGATCAGTTGCCTCAAGGACATTGATGTCCATTGCGGACAATCGGTTCGTTGGCCGCCAAGGATAGCCGGCGTTGGCATTGCCAGTGGCGGCAGCCGGCGGAAGAGGTCTTGGCGTTCGTGGCGGCCGTTTAGGTGGGATCGTCGAGGTAGGAAAAGCCAGCCTAGAAATCTCAAAAGAACAGGAGAGCGCCTTTGTTGACCTCAGGCGCCCCCCTTATGAAGTTTGGGCGTGGCTACTCGACAGCTGCGAAACTGCCGTCGACTATTTCCAGCACCTCGTCACCTTCGAAGGTTTCCTCGGAGCCGTCTTCCAACACGATGGTGCAACCGGCGGTGCATAGGTCGTTCAGTGTCTGATCGGGTTCGACCACGAAATTGCTACTGCCGTCCTCGTCAGTGATCGTCAGTTGCCGCGCCGCAGCGTCACGGTTGGTCAGCGTGAGCGCATGGGCCGGACTCGAGACAATGAGAACCACGGCCGCCGTTGCCGCCAAGAGAGAGTGCTTGAGCATTTGTTCCGTCCTCTCGTCGATGAAACAGGCGCCTGACAGGCTGCCTATTTCGTCCTGCCGACCGGCTTTTTCGCCAGTTCGGCGGATGCGGGCTTGGCCGACGCTTGCTGGGCGCTTGGCTTGGTATGGCTGGTGGGTTTCGGTTTCGACTTAATCGGCTTCATTTCTGGTGCTCCTTTTCAAGGCGATCAATCGCCTCGAAGGAATGATTTGTGCGCATTTTATTGATTTACCAAACGAATTTTTTCGACCTTTTGTATCTGGAATTCGAATGGATCTTTCCCACATTCAGCTAGTACCGGTCAGCGGGCGTTGGCACACGCGGCCAGTTGAAATCCTATCAGGGTGGCAGGGCAAGATGGTTCCGGGCGTGCTCTGAACACAACGTGCTGGGTCAAAGTGTCGACCTGAAAACTCCGTGCTTAGATTTGCTCCGAACACATATCGGAACACAAAGGTCAGTCGCTGGGGCCAATCGAATCCGCGTTGAAGCGTGGCCGGGTTCTGAGCGCCGATCGGGCAAAGCACTTTGGAATCGTGGATCATATGATCAGGCAGCGCGTTTGATCTGTCGGGGAACCGGACGCGGCGAGAGCACGTCATGAGTTTTCTAATCTCGGAGCGCCGGACATAGGCCGGCGCCCTGTCCTCGTCACTCACTCGCGCGGCGTGGGCTCAGACGGGGAATCCGTCGACACGACTGCCTGAAGGCTGCCGGAGCAGGTATCAGCTAGATACCGAATTTTCGTTGAGGACGGTCATGGATATCGAACTTGCGCGAACCTTCCTAGCGGTTGTCGAGACCGGAAGCTTTGTCGGCGCGGCGGACCGTGTCCATGTGACCCAATCGACGGTCAGCATGCGTATCCGCTCGCTGGAGGAACAGCTGGGCAAACCGCTTTTCGAGCGCGGCAAAACCGGCGCATCACTCACGCCGGCTGGCGTTCAGTTTCAAAGGCACGCTCTGGCCCTGGTCCGTGTGTGGCAGCAGGCGCGTCTCGAAGTTGCCCTGCCATCGGGTTACCGGAGTGCGCTAGCCGTCGGTGGACAGTACAGCCTTTGGGACGGCTTCCTGATCAGATGGCTGTCTTGGATGCGGAGCTCCGCGCCAGAGGTGGCCATTCGAACCCAGGTCGGGTTCTCCAACTTGCTTATGCAGCGGCTCGTCGACGGAACGCTCGACTTGGCGATCATGTACACGCCCCAAAGCCGGCCCGGTTTCGAGGTGGAGATGCTCTTTGAGGAGGAACTGGTGCTTGTTTCGAGTGAGCCCGAGCCATCGGCCAGAATCGGCGACAACTACATTTACGTCGACTGGGGACCCGAGTTTCAGGCGGACCACAGCCTGAACTTCCCCGATATTTCGACCCCGGGACTGTACATGGAACTCGGGTCTCTCGGCCTCAAATACCTGCTCGAAAACGAGGCCTCAGGCTATTTCCCGAAGCGGGTGGTCCAGCCGTACCTGACGGCAGGTCCCCTCAAGATCGTTGCGTCGGCGCCGGCTTTCTCCTATCCGGCATACGTCGTGCATCCGACCAGCTTCGATCCTGAACTCCGTGAAACGGTGCTGACGGGGTTGCGGGAAACCACGGCACTGGAACTAGATGCCTGAAAATTTGTGCCTCGCACCTCGGCCTCTCGGAGAACCGAACTTTAAACATGGGCCGCCCGTGCGGCCGTCTGAAAACATCCTCGGCGCATCGGTTCCTTCAATAGTGCCCATGAAAAAAATCGCGCCTTCACCTGATTGTCGGTATGGTTGTGAGGGCCATATCCCTTATCCATCCGCCTTTCGATCGATGGTCGACTGAGCGCCAGATTAGGCAATGGATCACTATGCCCGGCGGAGCTGCCGGCGCCGTGTGGCGGCGCTGACCGGACGCGCCGATCGTTCGGTCGGGCTTCTGTCGTCTTGCGGACTTTCAATCACAGCCCTCGAGTCCTAAAGGAAACGATGGCGCGCGGCGCGGGGGAAGACCCGTGTCCTGTGGAAGGTCGGGGCTCGGAGTCGGGTTTTGCGTTTCGTCGGCAGTCTTGGCAGGATCGCGGTTGTCGACAACCGTACGGAGCGAACCGGTACCGTCATGACCGAGCCTACGCGCCGCATCGCCGTTGTTACGGGCGACCCCGCCCTGCCCGACCCGACCAAGCGCGGTGCCAGCTATCACGAAGAGGACAAGGTGACCCACGAGGCCATGGTGGCGGCCTTCCGCAGCCTCGAGGGCTACGAATTCGCGTTCCTGAATGAGCACGCGACGCTGCTCGAACGCCTGCGCCAGGATCCGCCGGATCTGGTCGTCAACTTCTGTGACACGGGATTCCGCAACATACCGACGCAGGAACTCAACCTGCCCGCCTACCTGGAGCTTTTGGGCGTTCCCTACACTGGAGCGCCTCCGGCCGCCATGGTCATCTGTTACGACAAGGCGATCGTGCGTCACCTGGCCCAATCGCTCGGCGTGCCGGTGCCGCGCGAAAGCTACGTCCCGGCCGACATGGCGCTCGATGCGCTGCCGGATCTGCTTCCCGCGCTCATCAAGCCGAACGCGGCCGACGGCAGCGTCGGCATCACCAAGGATGCCGTCGTGCGCAGCCGTCGGGAGGCGCTCGATTATCTCGAATGGCTGCGCGCCACGTTGCCGGGTCGTGACGCGCTGATGCAGGAGTACCTGCCCGGCGCCGAGTATGGTGTCGGCCTGATCGGCAACCCCGAAACCGGTCTGCGCATGTTGCCGCCGCTCGAGGTCGACTACTCGCGCCTTCCCTCTGACCTCAATCCGATCCTGTCATTCGAATCGAAGGCGATGCCCGAGTCGCCCTACTGGACCGAGATCAAGTTCAAACGGGCGGAGCTTCCGGCCGATCTCGAGAGCCGCCTGGAAGGCTGGACCCGGATCCTGTTCCGGCGGCTCGGCCTGCGCGACTACGGCCGCTTCGACTTCCGGGTCGCGGCCGACGGCGAGGCGAAACTGTTGGAGGTGAACCCCAACCCGGCCTGGGCGAACGACGGCAAGCTTGCTTTCATGGCCGGCTTCGCGGGGATCGAGTACCGCGACATGCTGCGCTTGCTGCTCGAGGCCGCGATCGCGCGAGTGGCGCGCGCGGCTTGACCGCTTACACCAGCGCGCGCGGGATCGCAACGGTCCAGTCCCGCCGCGTGATCGTCCTGTCGCCCTCGTAGACCACCAAGTCGCCGGCGAACTGGAAGGTCTCGGCGGTCGCCGACAGACGGGTCCGGCATTCGATCCGCACCGACCAGTCGCCGCGGCGCAGAAGCGTGGCTTGGTCGAACTCGGTCTGCGCCGAGAGCGGGTCATTCTCGATGATCCGGTAGCGCTTGAGCAGCGTGTAACCGAGGTCGAGATCGATCTCCTCGAGGCGAGCGAGAGAGGCGCCGCCGAACTCCCCGGCGTCGCTGTAGAGTGTATAGACCACCTCATTGGTCGTCAGGTCGGTTTCCAGTTTCCGGCGCAAGGCCATTTGCCGAAGCTTCTTGTGGGTGATGCCCGGTGCGGCTGCCGGCGCTTCGAAGGGCCGCAAGGCCTCGTCGTTTGGGTGTGGCGGCCGTGTCGGCAGGTCCAGGATGCTTTGCGCCGTGCGCACGCCGATCACCGCCGCTTCGGGCGATGGCCAGGCGATCGGCCAATAGCTGTTGGACAGCGACAGCCGGATCCGATGGCCCGGTGGAAAGGCATGGGCGATGTCGTTGAGCTGCAGGCGGACACGGGTCCACTGGCCGGGGACCAGCGGCTCCGGCGTCTCGTGGCTGTTGCGATGCGTCAGATTGAGCAGGCCGTAGCTAACCCTGAGCGCGGAGCCGTCGGGCGCCACGTCGCAGAGGCGCGCGGCCAGCAGTGCGACCGGCTTGTCGCAGCGCAGCTCGAGGTCGATGACCGGCGCGCCGAGAATCTCCAGCCGATCGTCCAGAGGATCGCTGTCGAAGACCAGCGATCCGCCGTCGTCGGGGCGTTGGTCGCGCGGCATCTCTCCCTCGGCGCCGAAGCCGCACCACTCGCCGCCGCGCAGACCCGTAGTCTGAGGCGACGAAAACGTCAGCTCCCCGGGTGGCGCCTCTTCGAGCCAGAGATGGCCGGGATTGAGATGGAGGCGGAGCGGCCGGATCCGCACGCTCGGCCAGGCCTCCTCAGCGACCCAACGCCCTGGCCAGATCTCGTACTGGGGCTGCGGCGCCACGCTCTCCTGCATCCAGACCCGGAAGGCAGGCTCGTCCATTATCCCGGTTTCCCGGCCCTTGAGCCAATGGTCCCACCACCGCACCGCCTCCTGCAGGAACCCGATCGCCGGTCCCGGCACGCCGTCGTGCGGAAAGAGGTGGGCCCAGGGGCCGATCAGGCCCTTCCTGGGGCAGGCCAGGTTGGCCATCAGCCGCGGCACGGCGTTCGAATAGCCGTCGGCCCAGCCGCCGATCGCATAGACCGGACATTCGATGGCGCCGTAGTCTTCGCAGACCGAGCCGTGCTTCCAGTAGTCGTCGCGCCATTGGTGCCGCATCCAGTGCGCCGGGAAGGGTTGCAGCGCCTCGAGCCGTTGCTGCCACATCTCGCGCCAGCGCTCGCCGACGATCTGCGGGTCCGGCGGCAGGGCGGAATAGAGCGTCAGGATTGAGCCCCACTGCATGTTCTCGTTGATCAGGCAGCCGCCCATGTAGTGGGCGTCGTCGGCGTAGCGGTCATCGGTCGAGCAGAGCGTGATGATTGCCTTCAGCGACGGCGGCCGCAACGCGGCCACCTGCAGCGCATTGAAGCCGCCCCAGGAGATTCCCATCATGCCGACCGTCCCGGAGCACCAGGGCTGGCGGGCGAGCCACTCGATGATCTCGAGCGCGTCCTTGTGCTCCTGCGGCGAATACTCATCGCGCAGCACGCCCTCGGAGTCGCCCGAGCCGCGCACGTCGACCCGCACGGCGGCATAGCCCCTCATGGCGAAGTAGCGGTGGATCGGCTCGTCGCGCGCACGCATGAAGTCGCGCTTGCGATAGGGGATGTATTCCAGGATCGCCGGTACCGGGTCGGTTTCCGCCGTATCGGGCATCCAGATGCGCGCGGCGATCCGGCAACCGTCGGACATGGTGATCCAGACATTCTCGATATCGCGAATCTGCGCCGTGCTGGCTTGATCCATCGGATGCTCTTGTAACAAGACGCTCTCGACGAGCGCAGTTGTGGGGCCGGACCTGACTAGGCGGTGGCACCCACTCTGGGCCTGCGTCCGCGCCGCGGCAAGAGCTGTTGCGTCGACCAGAAGCTCAGCGCCAGCTTTTCGCGCACGGCGCAGCCGGTCTTCAGGTTCCAGCAGTTGACAATGCCGAGGCGGAAGCCGCCCGGTGGCATGGAGTGCTGGGCCGGCGGCCGGTCCTCGTGGAAGGTGATTTGGATCGAAGTGACCCCAGGCGTTTCACGCAACTCGTCGACCACGTCCCGGGGCGGGTGGCTGAACTGCACGCCGTGCGCGCCGAACAGCACGACGCTGTAGCCCTCGCGCCGCCCGTTGTCGTCGAACTCCCAGACTCCCTCGGCGTAGAGCCGGACCAGCGCCTCGACCCAACACGGGCCGTAAAGGTCGGGCCACTGGTCGGAAAAGCGCAGGTGCGCCTCGATGATGCGCGCGCCGATGGTCTCGAAGTTGACCATGCCGGTGTAGCCGGCCAGATGCTTGCGCATCCAGGCGCCGCAATAGTCCTCTATTTCGGGGCGGGCATCGGCCAGGATCGTCCAGTAGTCGAACATGCTCCCCTCGAGTGGCTTGCCGATCACGTGGCGCCACCACTTGGCTTCGCCGTCGATAACAGCCACGTCACTGGAGACATGTTCGCCGTTGCACAGCGGCATCCACATATGGCCGGGGCGCTGGTGGTGCTTGTAGTCCTTGGCCGAGT
This sequence comes from Kiloniellales bacterium, assembly GCA_041617155.1. Classification (GTDB taxonomy): domain Bacteria; phylum Pseudomonadota; class Alphaproteobacteria; order Kiloniellales; family JAKSDN01; genus CAMYKD01. The sequence goes on along the minus strand of JBFJPL010000017.1, from coordinate 32,379 downwards.
GCAGGACGCGGCTGCCGGCGCCCATGCCGCGCATGTTGTAGATCGGCTTGCTGAACACCGGAAAGGCCGGTGGCTCGAGGCCGTGGGGCGCGCAGGCCAGGCCCTGGCTTTCGGCGATGGCAAGCTTGTTGTAGACCCACTTGTAATCCGGGTACCAGGCCCAGGCGTCGCCATCCTCCGTCGGGATGCGCACGTTCGCGGGGCAGGGCACGGCTTCGAAATACTGCATCCGCCAAGGATCGTTCTCGTAGATCGGCATCGGGAACCCTTACTTCTCTAGTTTAGCTGCGGAGCATAGCGTGAACGTGGACGTGCGCAAATGCGCCAACCGGTGCCATCGGCTTGGCGACCTGCATCGCGGTGGGCCTTTTTCGGGCTCAGTGACCATCGGGTCCAGCCTTCAGAGTCTGTCGGCCGACACCGAGGATTTCTCGATTCTCCGTATGTTGATCGACGACCTCTACGATTTTGCGCATCTCCTCCAACGACATCGCGATCAGATCGGCCTCCAGATCCTTGTGATAGATGACGTAGGCGGGAAACGGAAAGACTGGTGCCTCGGGAACCAGGAACAGCTGCTCCTCGTCGAGGTGCCTTTTGATCACCCGCATCGGAAAATAGCCGGAGCGTTGGTTGCGTAGGACGTAGTTCAGCGCGAGAGATCCGAGCGAGAGCGTCACGCCGGGATTCAGGTATTCCGGATAGGTCACGGCATGCGCCGCTCGGAACTCCGGTCCCCAGTCCATGAAGACATAGCTGTTGTCCAATTCGTGTGTCGCGTTGGGATTCGTCGAGACCAGCACCAGCTCGTCCTCGAAAAGCGTTTCCACATCCAGGCCCGGTCTGAGTTGCGGTGTATACATCACGCCGATATCGATGATGCCCTCGATCATCTCGCGCATGAGCCGCGCCGGCATCCCGACCTCGGCTCTGATCGCGACGTCGGGAGCCCTGGCCTGCATGGCCGGGATCCAGCGCAACAATAGGCGCTCCCAAAGGCTGTACTGTCCGCCCACGGATAGCATCGATCGGAAACCCGGCGGGATCGCCACTTGCTGGCGCGCCTCCTCCCAGACTTTGATAAGAGAAGTGGCATAGCGCTGAAACTGCTGGCCGGCAGGGGTAAGCGCGGTGCCCGTCTTGTTCCGGATGAACAGTGGTCGGCCGAGCTGTTCCTCCAACGAACGCGCCCGCATGCTGATCGTCGATTGGGTAACGTTGAGACGCCTGGCGGCGCTCACGAAATTGCCGGCCGCGACAATCTCCAGGAATGTGCGAGCAAGCGTGATGTCCATAACAACCACCCGTGCGGGTTTCGAGTTTCGCGGAGAGGCACATGCTTCAACGAATCTGCATTTAACGTGCGAAAATATTCGTTTGCCGAATTTTAATTCTTTGACCATGTAGAAGCAATGGCCGTTTTCGGCCGCATGAAACATGGAAGGCGCTGCGAGATTGACGTGGAGAGAGGCGGCGAAAAATCACAAGAAAAGCCGATGGTGTGGGACCCGACCCGCGCGCCAAGCGGCCGCCGGCCTCCCGGTCGATGAACCCATGACCGGTTGGATACAACGATCACGCGACGCCTGGGCGGGGTCGTCCGCCTGCGCTGCCGATAGCAGTTCTTCGGGCGACCCCGCACCGACGACGGCTGAAAACGATCGACCAAAGCCCAAGCGACGGGAGGCGATGTGGCATGAAACCGATGATCACCGGAAGGTACGCCTGGTGGATAGCCGGCATCGCCGCGCTGCTGCTGGCAGCGGCGGCCGCCCTGGATCCTCCGGACCGGCGGACTCCGCAGCAGGAGTCTCGGATCGAGAGACCTTGACCGCCAGCTGTTTTACGACTTGGCTTGCGTTGCAACGACTTAAAGCTTGCCTCTGAGCGTCGCTGCTCATATCGAAGGTCGTGGCAATTCTCCGGGCCAGGTTGGGAATCCCACGAGGCGCAAATCACGAGCACCTGGAAGGGGGCTTACGGGAGCTCGTGGCGGGCGCGCGCCTTGTTGGTCATAATCCCTGGAACAGAGTCCATAGCCGTACCCGGGGATAGGCTTGGCGCAGTTTCTACGGACAAGGACCTATCCAAACCGGGCTACGGTGACCGGACAGATCATTCAAACAACCCAGATTGCGAGACGATGGCATCCCACGCTTCCAAGAAAGTGATCTACGCCGCCTTGGCGGGAAACGGCCTGATCGCCGTGACCAAGTTCGCCGCCTCGGCGATGACCGGCAGTTCCGCCATGTTGAGCGAGGCAATCCATTCCGTGGTCGACACAGGCAACCAAGTGCTGCTGCTTTACGGCCTTAAGCGCGCCGGCCGTCCGGCGGATACGACGCACCCCTTCGGCTACGGCATGGAACTGTATTTCTGGACCTTCGTCGTGGCGATCCTGATTTTCGCCGTCGGTGCCGGAATCTCGATCTACGAGGGCATCGCCAAGCTGGCCTCGCCGCATCCCGTTTCAGACCCTTACATCAACTATATCGTCCTGAGCCTGGCCATGGTCTTCGAGGCCGCGGCCTGGTGGATCGCATACAAGGAATTTCAACGATCGAAAGGGCCACTTGGCTTCCTGGCCGCGGTGCGGGAAAGCAAGGATCCGACCGTGTTCACGGTGCTTTTCGAGGACAGCGCCGCCATGCTCGGCTTGATCGCGGCGTTCGTGGGAATTTTTCTCGGCGAGGTCTACGGCATCCCGGAACTGGATGCCGTGGCTTCCATCGTAATCGGCCTGATCCTCGGTGCAACGGCGGTGCTGCTCGCTTACGAGAGCAAGGGCCTGCTGATCGGCGAAGGCGCGCGTTCGGCGGTCGTGGCCGACATCGAGCGAATTGTGTCGAAAAAAACCGGAATCGAACGTGTCAACGAGTTGCTCACCATGCATCTGGGACCACGAGACGTTCTGTTGACGCTCAGTCTCGACTTCGACGACAAGCTCACCGCCGGCCAGGTCGAAACCGCCATAAGCGAACTGGAATCGGCCATCAAGTCCGAATTTCCGGAGATCACCCGCATCTTCATCGAAGCACAGAGCTGGCGTGCGCATCAGCTGAACGAACAAGCTTCTCGTCGGATCGACGAAGCTGAGCGCCACTAGGCTGAATCCGAGGAATAGCGTCATGACCGAACAAGATGGACTGATCTGCGCCGTGATACTCGACGGCAAAGGCGGCGGTCGGGAGGTGTCCTGGCCGGAGATCGCGAGCTGGACGCCGGAACAGGGCGTTCTTTGGGTGCATCTCGACCGAACCGGGACCAAAGCGCAAGACTGGCTGACGCGGGAGAGCGGCATCGATCCGGTGATCTGCCAGACCATGCTGCAGGAGGAGGTGCGGCCCCGTGCCCTGACCATGGGCGAGGCGATGCTGGTCGTGCTCCGCGGTGTCAACCTCAATCCCGGTGCCGATCCGGAGGACATGGTGGGGGTGCGCATCTGGCTCGAAAATGACCGGTTCGTAACGCTGCGCTCCCGGCGCCTGATGGCGGTCAACGACCTACGTGAGGAGTTGGCGGCGGGTACGGGTCCGCACGGTCCCGGCGAGTTTCTTCACCGGCTGGCGGAGCGTCTGATCGATCGGATGGGCCCGGTGATCAGCGAGCTCGACGATCGGGTCGATCAGCTCGAGGACGAAGTGCTGACCGCTCAGAGCGCCGAGCTTCGCGCCAAGCTCGGCGAAATCCGCCGGGAGGCGATCGGCTTGCGCCGCTACTTGGCGCCGCAGCGCGATGTGATGTCGCGCTTGCCCCTGGAACAGGTCGGCTGGCTGGAGGCGGCCGACCGGGCGCACCTGCGCGAGGTCGCCGATAGGACCTTGCGTTATGTCGAGGATCTCGATTCGGCGCGCGAGCGCGCCGCCGTCACCCAGGACGAGTTGAACAGCCGCCTGAGCGATCAGATGAACAAGACCATGTACCTGCTGACGGTCGTGGCCGCGATCCTGCTCCCGCCCAGCCTCGTCACCGGGCTGTTCGGAATCAACGTGGGCGGGATGCCCGGGGTCGAGAACGGCTGGGCCTTTAGCTTGGTCGTGGTCGTTCTCGTCGTCCTGGCGGCGGTCGAGGTTGCTCTTCTGCGGCGCCTGAAGTGGATTTGAATGGACGGGCAATAGGTCGATGGGAAGGAGTGTTTCATGGAACAGCTGATCGATATCAAGAGCCTGGAATCGAAGTTCGAGGTGCTGCAAACCTGGTTCTTCGAAGAAATCCTGGTCGTTAGTACCGGCAGCCAGGCGGCGGTTATTGCGGTAATGTTCATCCTGGCGTGGCTGGTCGCGCCGGTCGCCCGAGGCGGCGTCGAATCGCTGGCCAAGCGTCCCAGGCTCGAGAAGGGGCTGACGCAGTTGAGCCGTGCTGCTGCCACCCTCACCTTGCCCATCGTTTGGCTTGTCCTGCAGTGGCTTTCCGTCGTGGTCGCGCTGCAGGCCGGCTGGCCCCACCAATTGATTCAGATCGCCGTCAGCCTGCTGACTGCCTGGGTGGTCATCCGTTTCGCATCGCAACTGGTGCGGGACCCCACCTGGTCGAAGCTCGTTGCGGTCACGGCCTGGACTCTGGCCGCGCTCAACATCGTTGGCCTGCTCGACGATTCCATAGCGGTGCTCGACGGTCTGGCAATGACGCTCGGCGACCTGCGAATCTCCGCGTTGACGGTCATCAAAGGCGTGCTGTCCCTGGCGGTCTTGCTCTGGGTGGCGACCCTGCTGTCGCGCGTTCTGGAGCGACGGATCAACACCTTGCCCAATCTGACGCCCGCGATTCAGGTGCTGTTCAGCAAACTGCTCAAGATCGTTTTCATCACCATAGCCATCGTCGCCGCGTTGCGAACGGTCGGCATCGACCTCACCGCCTTTGCGGTGTTCGGCGGTGCGATCGGCGTCGGCATCGGCTTCGGCCTGCAGAAGGTCGTATCCAACCTGATCAGCGGCGTGATCCTGCTGCTGGACAAATCCGTCAAACCCGGAGATGTGATCTCCGTCGGCGAAACCTATGGTTGGATCAACACGCTCGGTGCACGCTATGCCTCCGTCGTCACCCGCGACGGCACCGAGTACCTGATTCCGAACGAGGACATCATCACCCAGCAGGTGGTGAACTGGTCTTACAGCAATAACGCGGTGCGTCTGAAGATTCCGATCGGGGTCTCCTACAACGCCGATGTGCGTAAGGCGATCGATCTTTGTCTTGAAGCCGCCATGGAGGTCCCGAGGGTCCTGAAGGAACCGAAGAGTGTTTGCCCGCTCAAGGGGTTTGGCGATAGCAGCGTGGACCTCGAGCTGCGGATCTGGATCAACGACCCACAGAACGGCGTGTCCAACGTCAAGAGCTCAGTCCTGCTGCTGGTCTGGGACAAGTTCCACGAGCACGGCATCGAGATCCCCTTCCCGCAGCGGGATCTGCACATACGCTCGGCCGAGCAGGTGCCCGTTCTGACGCGCAACGCCGCCTGAGGCTCGGTGTTCTCGTAGGGGAAGCAATCAGATCCACGGCTGGCGGCGGGCGGGAAGGCGCCCAAATACGGCCACGATTGGGCAGGAGACTGGGGACCAGACATGGGTATGACGTGGGCGGCGGCGGCCGGTCCCAGGGAGGTGGGCTGTGGGTGCCGGCGCAAGTCGATGACGGGCCGCCAAACCCTTGCCGTTCTGTTGATCGGCATGCTTCTCATGTTGTCCCCGGCTAACGCCGAGGAGATCGGCGACAAGGAACAGGATGCACCGAGGGCAGGATCCGAGGTTCCAGGCACCGCCGACGAAACCGTAAGGATACGGTATACCGTGACCATTGTCGGCGTGAAGCAGAACGACCTATCGGACCTGCTCGAGGCCTCCTCTCAGCTGATCGCCCTCAAGGACCGGCCGCTCGCCACGCTCTCGCGCCTGCGTCTACGCGCCGAGGAGGATGTCCAGCGCTTCGGCGCCGCTCTGCGTTCCGAGGGCTATTACGAGGCCGTGGTGGACACGAAAATTGACGACCAGAAGGAACCCGTGCCGGTCACGGTCGAGGTGGCGACAGGCCCACGCTATCGGCTCTCGGCCTACGTGCTGACCTATGAAGGGGTCGATCTGCCCGAGCCGGCCGAGCAGCCCAGCCTGACGGAGCTCGGCCTTGAAATCGGCATGCCGGCGCGGGCGCCCGATATCGTGGCCGCCGAGGAGACCTGGGCGCAGCTGATGACCCAGCGCGGTTTTCCATTCGCCAGGGTGGGAAAACGCAAGTCGGTCATCAACCGCGACGAAGATACCCTGAGCGTGACGCTCGCGGTCGAGCCGGGCGCGCGGGCCCAATTCGGAACCGCCATCGTCGAAGGACTCGAAAAGGTTGAGGAAGAGCATGTCCAGAGCCTTGTGCCGTGGCGCGAAGGTGAAAGCTACGACAGCCGCAAGATCGAAGATCTGCGGCGCCGGATTTCCGCATCGGGGCTGTTCTCCTCGATTACCGTCAAGCCGGCCGGCGTGGTCGAGGAGGACGGAACGCTGCCCGTCGACGTCCAGCTGACCGAGGCGCCGCAGCGCTCGATCGGTTTCGGCGCCAGCTATTCGACCGATATCGGCTTCGGTGGCGAGGTGTTTTGGGAACATCGCAACCTCCTCGGGCGTGGCGAGCGCCTTCGCCTGAACCTCACCGGCGCGCAGATCGAGCAAAGTGCGACAGCCCGGTTTCGCAAACCCGAATTCCTGCGCAGGGATCAGGCGCTGCTCTTCGATCTCGGGGTCGGTAACAAGAATACCGATGCCTTTGACGAACAGAGCGTGACGGGTTTCGCCGGGATTGAATTTCCCTTGACCGAGCAGTGGCGTTCGACCGTCGGACTGGCGCCGGAGTACAGTCAGGTCGACGACGATGAAGGCAAGCGGCAGTTTTTCCTGCTCGGCCTGCCGGCCACGGCCTCGCGTGATGCCAGCGACAATCCCTTGAATCCGACTCGGGGCACCCGTTTGGATCTCGCGCTGACGCCCTTCTACGGCACGGGCGACGAAGAACTCACCTTTTTGAGGGCCGTCTTAGGGGGCTCGGCCTATCAATCGATCGACGAGGATTCCCGCTTCGTCCTGGCCGGTCGTGCCAGAGTGGGCGCCCTGGTCGGTGAGTCGACCGAGCGAATACCTGCCAACAAGCGCTTCTATGCCGGCGGCGGCGGCTCGGTCCGCGGCTATGAGTTTCAGAGCATCGGGCCTCTGGACGACGATGACGATCCGCTGGGCGGCCGTTCGCTGCTCGAGGTCAATGCCGAGCTGCGCGTGCGGGTGACCGACACCATCGGCCTCGTCCCCTTTGTCGACGGCGGTACGGTGTTCGACTCCTCCTATCCGGATTTCGATGAAACCTTTCGCTGGGCGGCAGGTCTCGGGCTGCGCTATTTTACAGGCTTCGGGCCGCTGCGCGCGGACTTCGCGTTCCCGCTCAATCGACGCAGCAGCGACGATGCCTTTCAATTTTACGTAAGTATCGGGCAGGCGTTCTGACATGCCGCGAGCGCGATCAATCATGCGGTGGCTGGCAATCGGCCTGGGCGGGGTTCTTGGCCTGGTCGTGCTGGCGCTTGGCTCGATCTATGTTCTGGCAACGACCGAAGGCGGGCGGGCGTGGCTCACGGTTCAGGCGGAAAGGCTCCTGAGCACGCCCGGCGAGTTCGAGCTCGCCATAGGTCGGCTCGACGGGTCAATGCCCCACTCCCTGGACATAACAGAAGTGAAAGTCAGCGATGCTGAGGGCGCTTGGCTCGAGGCGGCGGCGGTTCGGCTCGACTGGCGCCCGCTCGCACTGTTCCGCCGCACACTGTGGATCGAGTCCATTGAGGTCGAGGGTCTTCAACTCGCACGCCAGCCGGTGGCGCCTCCTGAACGGGCAAGCGAACCGGCCGATCTTTCGCCGCCCTCCTTACCGGTGCGGATCGTGTTGGAGCACTTGGCGATCGATCAGGTCACACTTGACGCGCCGGTGCTGGGTGTGCCGGCCAGTTTTCGGGTTCTGGGCCAAGCCTCGACTACGACATCTGATGACCTCCGAGCCTCGCTGCTTGTGGAGCGCGCGGATGGCACCGCCGGCCGTATGGAGGCCCAAGGACACTACCGGGTTTCCGACATGAACCTGACGCTGGCGCTCTCGGTCGATGAGCCCGTAGGCGGGCTCATCGCCCGCGCGCTGCAGCTGCCTGAACTTCCAGCCGTCACCGCGCGGTTCGATGGCGACGGTCCGATAACCGCCTGGCGTGGCCACTTTGCCTTGCAGTTGGCCGGCCTGGCCAGGGCCGAGGCCGACATCGAGCTGAGCGGGGAAACTGAGTTCGCGTTCAAGCTGAACGGTACCACCGAGACCACCCGCGCCCCGACGCAAGTGCCATGGACGCTTCTGGCAGGCCGCACAAGCTTCGACGTAAACGGAAGCTGGAAACAGCCTGCCGTCTTGGCGATCGAGCGTGCCCAACTGGAGAACGCGGCGGCCACACTCACGCTGTCCGGGACCCTCGATCTCGGCTCGCTCGAGGCGGATGCCCAGGCCGCGGTCGGCCTCTCAGACGGCCGCTTTCTGGCCAATTTCATCGAGGGTGCGGAGACCGACCGATTGGAGCTGAACGCGCGGCTCCACGGCACGCTTGAGCGGGGCGAGCTGTCGCTCGAGGCGTCGACGGCAAGGTTCCGACTAGCGGACATCGAGATCCGCGAGCCGACCGTGAAAATCCTCGCCCGCCGGCCTCTGCTCGAGCCCGAACTAGATATCGAGGTCGAGGCCAGCTCGCTGTCAGCCGCCCCGTTTGTCGCCAAAGAACTCACTTCACGGCTAATACTTCGGCCGGATCAGCCACTCGACCGGGGCTCTCTGGTCGGGTCTATCGAGATCAACGGTGGTGCCCGGCGTCTTTTGGTCGAGCGCGACCCGGACCTACAGTCTCTGGTCGGCGAAGAGGCCTTGGACTGGGAGTTCAGGGGACGGCTCGACCTGCAGAGCGACACGCTTACCGCCGATCACCTGAAACTCTTATCGGGGCAGGTGACGTTGTCCGCGACGGGCGATCTGGATTTGGCCAACGGTGCGGCCGAGACCAAGGTCAACATTGTGCTGGCCGACCTTGCCCGGCTCGAGCCTTTGCTCGGTCTCGAACTGTCGGGCCAAGCTGAGGCAAACGCGACGGTCACGGCTCGGAATTTCGGCGAGCGCCTCGAGGCCAAAATTTCCGGCGTCCTGCGTGCGCTCGCCCTGAAAGACGCCGTGGCGCAGGCGTTGCTCACCGACCAAGTGACTGTTGCCGCCGACATTGCGCTCGAACCCCAGGGCCGGCTGGTTGTCGAGGGTCTGCGATTGGAAACGCGGCATGCGCGTTTCGCCGGCGCCGTCGGATTAAGCAATAATTTCGAAGAGCTAAAGGCTGACTATCGTCTGGAGGTCGAAAATCTCGGTGTACTTGGTGCAGCGCTGGGGCAGGATCTTTCCGGCAGCGCTCAAGCAGAGGGGCGGGCCTTTGGGCGGGTCGGCAACCCCCGGCTGTCAGGCACCTTGGTACTCGAGAAGCCCGTGATCGGGGGGTTCGAACTGGCAGGCCTTCGCTTCGGCTACACCGCCGACGATCCGGCGGGCAAGCCGCACGGGGAAGTAACCGGCAGGGCAGCAACGCCGGTCGGGGAGATCGCGGGTCGGACCGACTTCCGGCTCGACGGCTCGACATTGCACCTGGACAAACTGAACCTTGAGATGGGCAGATCGCATGTCAGCGGTCGCGCGGCCATCCCCTTGAATGGCAGGCCTGTCGCCGCCCAGGTCAAGGCACAGTCGCAGGATCTGGGTCCCTGGCTCGCGTTGGCGGGCATTTCGGGTGCCGGAAGTGGCACGGCGGAGTTCACTTTGTCGGCCGACCAGAACCGCCAAGCGGGCGTCCTTAGCGCCAGCTTGCAGGACCTGTCGCTGCGTCTTGAAGACGACCGAAGCATACGCGCCGGCGCCTTGACCGGCCGGCTCGAGAGCAAGGACCTGCTGGGCAAGTTCAAGGGAACGGTCACACTCACCGGCCAGGATGTGGCCGCCGGCGATCTTCGCCTTGAAACCCTCTCGGTGGACGGCAGCGGCGGCCTTGACACCGCGGATTATCGCTTGGCCATGGCGGGACATTGGCTCGGGCCCTTGGATTTGAGTTCCGATGGGCGTCTGGCGTTGTCCGGCCAGCAAATTGCGGTCGATGTCGTCCGGCTTGAAGGGGAGATCCTGGGCCAGAGCCTGAAGTCCAGACAGCGGTTCCGAATCACTCAAGCCCCGAATGTCCTGGAGCTGGTTGATGCCGACCTGGCCTACGGTGATGCCCGGGTTACGGCATCGGCCCGGCTTGGACCCGGCAAGCTTGCTGCCGATCTGGCGGCTACCAACCTTTCTCTGGCGCAGCTCGAGCCGCTTTCGCCCACGAAAGGCATAACAGGCCTAATCATCGGCAGTTTGAAAATTTCGGGAACAGCCAAGAAACCAGTCGGACAGGTGTCGCTCTCGGTTACGGATCTGAAGCTCGGCGCAGTGGCGCCGGCGCCGCCGGGTTACCTTGCCCTGTCCGGCGATTGGCGAAATGGCCGGCTGGAAGTGGAAGGCTCGCTAAAGGGCTTGGCTAAGCAGGATGCCGTGTTCAGGGCCGGATTGCCGCTTAGGCTCGATCCCGCGACCCTGGTGCCCGAATTACCGGAGCGCGAAGCCATCACCGGCAGCCTGACCTGGCGGGGCGAGGCGGCGGAGATTTGGCCCTTGGTGCCAACCGCGGGCCACGATCTCAAGGGTCGCTGCAACATCGACCTCTCGCTGGGCGGGACCCTTGCGCAGCCGCGCTTCGTCGGCGGCATGTCGCTCAGCGACGGCGAGTACGAGAGTCTGGTGTCCGGGACGCTGCTGAGGGAGCTTGAACTGGACCTGACGCTCGACGGGCGGCGCGTGATGCTCAACAAATTGGAGGCCAAGGACGGCGTGGGCGGCTCTTTGTCGGCGCAGGGCGAGTTCGAGATCGCGCCGGAGCGGAGTTTTCCTCTGGGCATCTCCGCGAAGTTCGATCGCTTCCTCCTGTTGCGCCGAGACGACGTCACCGCCGCCGCCGGCGGCGACCTCACGCTGACCGGCTCGCTCCAAGGCGGGTCGCTCACGGGGCAATTGGAGTCGCGCGGCGTCGAGATCAGAATCCCGGACCGCCTGCCCTCGCAGGTCGTCGAGCTCGACGTGGTCGAAGCCGGGACGGAAGGCCAAGCTCTACAGGAGAGCGACGCCGCAGCCGTGAGGCAGCGCCGATTCCAGCTTGCTCTCGACCTGGGGATTGCCATGCCGAACCGAGTCTTTGTACGTGGTCGGGGCCTCGATTCCGAGTGGGCCGGCAAGCTTGAGGTGGGCGGTACGTCCGAGCTGCCCGTGATCAAAGGCAAAATCGCGTTGGTACGTGGTCAGGTCTCGGTCGTCGGCCAGACGTTTAAGCTGGAAGAAGGCACTATCGACTTCCTCGGTGGCGAGAAGATCGATCCGTTGATCGACGTGAAGGCCATCAGCCAGAAAAAGGATCTTCAAGTTACAGTCCGGGTGCACGGGCCGGCGGTCAATCCGGAGATCGACCTCAGTTCTGACCCCGTTCTACCACGGGATGAAATCGTCTCGCGAATGCTGTTCGGCAAGTCGACGACCCAGCTAAGTGCGCTCGAAGCGGTGCAGCTTGCCGCCGCCGTCGCCGAACTTTCCGGTGCCGCCGGCTCCCGAAGCTTCCTCGACATCGCCCGTGGCAAGCTGGGTATCGATGTGCTGCGTGTCGAGAGCGTTGGCGAGGGCGACGAGACGACACCGGCCGTCAGCGCGGGTAAATATGTCAGCGAGGATATCTACCTCGGTGTTAAACAGGGCACCACGGCCGAATCCGGATCGGTCGAAGTCGAAGTAGAGCTCACCCCGAACATCTCGCTTAAAAGCGAGGTCGGCCAAACCGGTCAGAGCAACCTCGGCGTCCGGTTCAAATGGGACTATTAGGGTGAGCACCGCTGCGATGGAGCCCGCTAAGGCACCAAGCTCTAAATCGGCGTTGGCCGGCGGTTGCGACGATGGAGCAAGGGACATCAATGCGGGGCCCTTTTGGATCGGGGCGCAAGTTGGGGGCGCCTAAGCGACGTTCCAATTGGAGGAGAAATTGAAGAGATGATCCGAAATCTGAAACTGGTCGCGTCCCTGGTTCTGGTTGGGCTGGTGGTCATATTTGTTGTTCAGAATACGGAGGTCCTGAACGTCGAGTTCCTTATCTGGTCGTTTGAGATCCGAAGGGCTTTCCTGATCTTCCTTGTGCTGGCCATTGGGATCATTGTCGGATGGGTTGTTCGAAAGGGGGCCGAGCCGACGGATCCTGACCGGAAGTTCGACTCCTAAAGCCTCGCCCGAAGCTGCGGTGCGCTGTTTGGGATCGCTTGCGAGATGGGTTCGGCATGCCGCGGTGGCCGGCCGGGAATGCCTCGACATGGTCAAGATGATCGGCACCAAGAGGCCGGCACCAACTCCTGCGCTGGCGAACCTTGAGCCTGCGATAGCGCGCCACGAACGCCACTCGGGCGGCGCGCCGCACTACCTGGTCGCGCAAGGCGCGCTGCTCTAACGGTCCCGTCGGCCCGCGTGCCGTGCCATACTGTCGGCCATGTTCTCCCTCGCCGGATTTGCCCGCATCGGGCGTGCGCTTCGCAATCCCAACTACGGCATCTACACGGCCGGCTCTTCGGTGTCGCTGGTCGGCACCTGGATGCAACGGGTTGCGGTCGGCTGGCTGGCGTGGCAGCTGACCGAGTCGGGGGCCTGGCTCGGGGCGGTCGCTTTCGCCGATCTATTTCCGACCGTGGTGATCGGGCCGCTGGCCGGGGCGGCGGCGGACCGCTGGGACCGGGTTAAGGCACTCAAGATCGGCCAGGGGCTGATGCTGCTGCAGGCTCTCGTGCTCTGCGCGCTCACCGTCAGCGGGCTGATGACCATCTGGCTGCTGCTCGGCCTGACCTTCTTTCTGGGCATCGTCGCCGCCTTCAACCAGCCGGCGCGCTTGGCGCTGATCCCCAGCCTGGTTGAGCGCGAGGACCTGCCGGCGGCGGTCGCGATCAACGCGATCATCTTCAACTCGGCACGCTTCGTCGGACCGGCGGTGGCCGGACTGGTCATCGTGACCAGCGGGGTCGCCGCGGCCTTCGCGGCCAATGCGGCCAGCACCGCCGTCCTGATCTTCGCGCTCACGCGCATACGTCTGACGCCGGAAGCTGTAGCCGAACGGGCGCGCGGCGGCCTCTTCGCCGAGATCGCCGAGGGACTGGGCTACGCGCTCCGCCACCCGGGCATCGGGCCGCTTCTGCTGCTGCTCACGGCGGTCAGCCTCTGCGCCCGGCCGTTCGTCGAGCTTCTGCCCGGCTTCGCCGACGCGGTCTTCGGTGCCGGGGCCGAGGGCCTGGCGACCATGACCTCGACCGTTGGGTTCGGCGCCATGGCCGGCGGGCTGTGGCTGGCCCAGCGCGACGGCGGGCGGAGGCTGACGCCAGTCGCACTCTTCAGTCCCTTCGTACTAGGTTTCGCGTTGCTGGCCTTCGTGGCCAGCGACAGCCTGTGGCTCGCGCTGCCCGCGCTGGCCGTGGCCGGCTTCGCCATGGTGGTCGGCGGCGTCGGCAGCCAGACGCTCCTGCAACTCGCGGTGGACGGCGATTATCGCGGCCGGGTTATGTCGCTTTTTGGTCTGATCTTCCGCGGCGGCCCGGCACTGGGGGCGCTCGCCATGGGCACGCTGTCCGAGTTGGTCGGTCTGCGCTGGCCGCTCGCCGCCGGCGCGCTGCTGGCGCTGCTCGCCTGGGCGCTGGTCTGGACCCGGCGCGGGCGGCTGGCCGTGACGCTGGAGGCGGTGGTGGATTAGCGAGCGGCGCTTTGCCCTACCGTTACCAGCCGTTGACCCGTTCCCAGCGGTCGATCACTTCCGTTCCGCCATCGATCACCTGGTAGGCCGAATGGGCGGCGGCGGTGATGCAGGCGTGGTTGGGCAGAAGGCGAACCTTGCTGCCGACCGGCAGGGTGTCATAGGGCGGCGCGCCGTCGCGGGCGGCGATCAGCCCGTGCTCCTGGTGGACGTCGGCGACATAGAGGCTGTCCAGCGGGGTGGTGCTGTCGGCCGGGCAGACCAGCCCATAACCGACCTGTGCCATGAACTCCCCGGCGCTGACGTCCTTGGAAAGCGCAAGCGCTCCGGCGTCGACCAGCACGCGGCCAGTGCGTCGGTTGTGGCCGATCACGCTGGCGAGGACCGAGATAGCGATATCTTTCATGGTACAGGCGCCGATGCCGACCTGGTCCAGGTCGAAAAAGACGTAGACCCCCGGGCGCATCTCGGTGACGCCGTCGAGCCGGGCCGCGTAGACGGCGGTCGGCGTCGAGCCGGCGCTTACCACGGGACAAGGCAGGCCGGCTTCGCGCAGGCGTTCGGCCGCCTGCACGATGCCGGCCCGTTCGGCCTCGGCGACCGCGCGCACCGCCGCCGCGTCGCGGCAGTGGTAGGAATGCCCGGCGTGGGTCAGCACGCCTGCGAGGCTCAGGCCCGCCGCCGCGTCGATCGCCCGGCCGAGCGCGATCAGATCATCCGACTCGGGCGCGACGCCGGCCCGCCCGCCGCCGGTGTCGACCTCGATCAGCAAGCGGAAGCCGGCGCCGAGCGCCGCCGCTTCGGCGGCCGCGCCCTCGACCGCGTCGAGATGGTCGGTGACAAGCGTGATCAACGCGCCATCCCGTTCCAGTGCCGCGATCTCCGCCAACTTGCCCGGCACCAGGCCGACCGCGTAGGTGATGTCGCGCGTGCCGTGGGCGGCGAAGTAGCGGGCCTCGGCCAGGGTCGATACGGTGATGCCGCCGAACTGCCCGGCGGTGGCGAGTGCCGCGACCTCGGCCGACTTGGCGGTCTTGAGATGCGGGCGCAGGCGCACGCCGTGGCCTGCCATGCGTTCGGCCATGGCTCGGCAGTTGCGCGCCAGCACGGCGCGGTCGAGAATCAGGCTTGGGGTCGGTAGGTCACTGATCCGCATGGGCACTACGAGATGCGATTGCGTTCTTGGTAGGCCTGCTCGCCGGTCATCAGGGTCCACTCGACCAGCCGTTTGAGCGCCTTGCCGAGCGCGCTGTCGAAGGCGGCGATGATCGCTTCCAGGCGATCACCTTCGGCTTTGGCTTTGCTTTCGAAGGTATTCGATCCGATGATTGCGCGGCTGCGGCTGTGCACCAGCTTGGCATTGATGCCAATGTGGGCGATCGGCGAGCCGGCCTGATAGTACTCGGCCTGGAACTCGCGCAGCTCGGTCTTGAGCACGAAGTCGGCCCGCAGACCCACGGCGTCCCGCCCGACGGCGACGATCTTGCCGGAGTTCTCGAACGACTCGATCATCAGGGTCTGAACCATGCTGGGCGTGCGATCGGTCCAACTCGCGCGGGCGTAGTATTCCAGATGCGTCGGGTTCGGGAACAAGGCGATGCGCGTGGTGTTGAGCCCGGCGTTGGCCAGCGGCAGCTCGAGTACGAGCTGCCATTCGACCATCGGCAGGTCCGTCCGGAAGGTGCTTTTCGGCGTCAGCCGGTAAAGCACGGGCGGCGGCCCCTTGCCGGGTACGAGCGCCTCGCAGGCCCCGGCGAGGCCCGCCAGGGGCAGTCCGAGCAGGGCTTGAAGGGTGCGCCGGCGCCCTGGCCGCACGACGCTTCTGTTAGCGTGTCGCCTTGCCTGGTTCATAACCCTGCTGCTGGTTGCCGAAAAGAAAGCGTGCCGGGTCACGCTGGACCTCGGTGGTGACCCGGTTCAGACCGGTGAGGAAGTCGCGCGCCTCGGTGATCAGGGTGGTCAGCTCGAACAGACCGGTGGCGGCGAAATCGCCGATCGGTTCCCGGTTCTCGGCGACCGTGCCCCGAATCTCGTTGGCCATGGCGGTGACCGCATTCGCCGATTTGCTAAGATCGGCGCTCAACAGATTCACGTCTTGCTGTGCCGCCGCCGCGGACCCGCCCAGCGAGCCCGCCAACTTCTCGGCCGCGACCAGGGTCTTGTTGGCCTGCTGGAACAAGCCCTTGCTGTCGGCTTCGAAGGTGGCCGCCAGGCCTTCGACCGCGGCGGAGGTTTGGCGCAGGTTGCGCATGGTCTCCGCGGCCTCGCCGAAAACGGTTTCGATCTCGGCCGCCTGGCCGGCCAATGTCTCGGTCAGGCGGCTCACGTTCTGGAGGATCTCGCCGATCCGCGCCCGGTTGTCGTCGTTCAGCAGAGCGTTGCCACGGGCCAGCAGCAGTGTCGCGCCCTCGAGCAGTTCCGGTGCGCCGCTCAGCACCTGCTCGAGCGACGAGACGCCGGCCCGGATGACCGCGTATTTCTCTCCCGGCTTCGGCTTCAGCGGCGGTGACGCTTCCGGCTCGCCGGTCAGCAGCACGTAAAGCCCGCCGGTCAGGCCCTGAAGCTCTAGCGTGGCCACGGTGTTCTCGCGGATCGGCGTATCGGCGATCACCTCGATGGTCGCGCGCACCTGATTCGCTCGCTCACGATCCAGGCGGATGTCGATCACCTCGCCGACGTTGACGCCGTTGTAACGCACTGCGCTGCCCAGGCCGAGGCCGGTGACCGAGCGGGAGAACACGACGTTGTAGCGCGCGTACTGGGTGTCAAACTGAAACTTGGCCAGCCAGACGACGAAGCCCAGCAGTCCGATCATGAACACCAGAACGAAGCCGCCGACCAGCAGATAGTTGGCACGGGTTTCCATGAATTTAGGCCTTCCCACCCTGTGGTTTACGATCCGCGGTGCCCTGCGCAGCCCGCCCCCGCGGCCCCCGGAAGTACTCCTGAATCCAAGGATCCGGCTCGCCCATCAGGCTTTCGATGGTGCCGACCTTAACACGTTTGTCGATCAGCACCGAAACCCGATCGCAGATCGCGTGCAGGCTATCCAGATCGTGCGTCACCATAACGACGGTGAGACCCAGCGCACGCTGCAGCCCGGCGATCAGCTCGTCGAACTTGGCCGCCCCGATTGGGTCGAGGCCAGCGGTCGGCTCGTCGAGGAACAGGATCTCTGGGTCGAGCGCCAGGGCGCGCGCCAGGCCGGCGCGTTTGCGCATGCCGCCCGACAGCTCCGAGGGGTATTTGTTGGCGGCGTCGGGCGGCAGACCGGCCAGGCTGATCTTGACGTCGATCATGTCGCGGCGCAGGCGCGGCGAGAGCGCGGTGTGCTCGGTGATCGGCGCCAGGATATTCTGAGCCACGGTGAGCGAGGAGAAGAGCGCGCCGTCCTGGAACAACACGCCCCAACGCTGCTGTAGCGCCTGGGCCTCGCGCGGCGAGATGCCGGTCATGTCCTGGCCCAGGACGACGATCCGCCCGGCGGCCGGCCGGTTCAGGCCGATCACGGTGCGCATGAGGACCGACTTGCCGGTGCCGGAACCGCCGACGACGCCCATGACCTCGCCGCGTCGCACGCTGAAGTCCAGGTTATCGTGGATCACCTGCATCCCGAACTGGGTGCGCAAACCGCTGACTTCGATGGCGACTCCGTCCTCCATTACGCGTCAGATTCCCAATTGCGAGAACAGAACCGAGGCAATGGCATCGAGCACAATGACCAGGAAGATCGCCTCGACCACGGCCGTCGTGGTGCGCCGGCCAACCGATTCGGCGCTGCGGGTAACCTTGAAGCCCTCGTAACAGCCGACCATGGCGATGATGAAGGCAAAGACCGGTGCCTTGATGATGCCGACCCAAAAGGACCCGATCGTGACACCCTGGCTGAGCTGTCGGGCGAACTGGAAGAACGAGATGTCGAGCGACACCGTGGCCATGACCGCGCCGCCGAGCAGTCCCATCATGTCGGCGTAAAAGGTCAAGAGCGGCAGCACGATCACCAGTGCCAGCACCCGTGGAATGACCAGCACCTCCATGGGGTCGAGGCCGATGGTGCGCAGGGCGTCGATCTCCTCGTTCACCTTCATGGTGCCGATCTGGGCGGTGAAGGCGGAGCCCGAGCGCCCGGCGACGATGATCGCGGTCAGCAGGATGCCCATCTCGCGCAGCACGCCATAGCCGACCAGGTTCACGGTGAAGATCTGGGCGCCGAAACGGGCCAGCTGGTCCGCGCCCTGGAAAGCCAACACCACGCCGATCAGAAAGGAAATCAACCCGACGATGGGCAGGGCGTTGATCCCGGTCTGTTCGATATGGCTGACCAGGGCGGTGATCCTTATGGACCGTGGTCGCAGCAGGGTGCGAAAGAACACCACCAGGGTATAGCCGAGAAAGTTCAGCAGGTCGCGCGCCTCGGTCCAGATCTTGAAGCTGGCCTGGCCAAGCCGCAGGACGATTGTGATCAGCGGGTTGACCGGCGGCGGAAATCCCGGGCAGGGGACATCGTGCTCCGAGACCGTCTCGATCAGTCCGAGCTGTTCCTCCCGGGCGCCGCTCAACTCGACGGCCGTGCCGCTCTTTTTGAGTTCCCTGGCGGTGTGGTACACGAGCCAGGCACCGGTCGTATCCAAATCCTCAATCTGACCCAGTTCAATGCGCGTCGTCGTTGCGCCGTTGGGCTGCAGGCGGTAGATCTCGGTATCCTGGCCGGCGATCGCCTGGGTCGTCCAGGAGCCCGCCAGCTCGATCACCAGGCAGTCGCCTTCCCGGCGGGTGGCAAACCGCGCCACCGGCCTGTCTCGATCCTTTGCTAGCGACCGTTGGGGCACTTTTGACTCCTCTCCTTCAGTGACGGCTGGGGCGGCAGATAACCCCGGCCGCCCTTCGGCGACCGGACTTGCTGATTTAGATGCCCAGTGCCGTCGAGGGGTTACACATCACGCCGGCTGCGAACATTTTGGCCTTGGCGGCGGCCAGCGATCCCTCCAGGTCGATGGCCCGGCAGGCGTCTTCGACCAACACGACATCGAACCCTTCCCGAGCTGCGTCGACGGCCGAATAGCAGACGCAGAAATCAGTCGCCAGGCCGGCCATGAAGAGTCGGCTGAAACCGCGCGTCCGTAGGTAACCGGTCAGGCCTGTGGCGGTCTTGTGGTCATTCTCGTAGAAGGCCGAGTAGGAATCGATCGCCGGGTCGAAGCCCTTACGGACGATAAGCTCGGCCCGGGCAACCGCGAGATCCGCGTGGAACTCGGCGCCCTTCGTGCCCTGAACGCAGTGGTCGGGCCAAAGTGTCTGGGCGCCATAGGCAACCTCGATGGTCTCGAACGGCTGATGCCCGGTGTGCGAGGAGGCAAAGGAGGCGTGGCCTTGCGGATGCCAGTCCTGAGTCATCAGGACATGAGGGAAATGCGCGGCCAGACGATTGATCAAGGGGACGACGGCGTCGCCGTCGGGCACCGCGAGCGCGCCGCCCGGGCAGAAATCGTTCTGCACATCGATCACCAACAGCACGTCGCCCTTGCCGGGCTCGATTTCCTGGGTCATCCGCCGCCTCCCTCGTCGCCGGTGCGCAGGATACAATGATAGCCCAGCCGACCGGAGGGTTCACGCGTCTCCGCGCCGGGCGGTCATTGCGCCGCCTTGCGCTTTTCCAGAAGGCCGTCGAGCCAGTCGGGATCCATCTCCGGCACGGAGGAGAGCAACAGTTCCGTGTACTCGTGGTGCGGCGGGGTCAGGATGTCCTGCTTCTCGCCCTGCTCGACGACCCGGCCCTGCAGCATGACGACGATCTCGTCGGCGATCGCCTTGACCGTCGCGAGGTCGTGGGTGATGAAAAGGTAGGTCACGCCCAGCTCGTCTTGCAGGCGTTGCAGGAGTTTCAGGATTTCCTCGGCGACCAACTGATCGAGCGCCGAGGTGACCTCGTCGCAGATGATGACCTCCGGGTTCGCCGCAAGCGCGCGGGCGATGCACACGCGCTGCTTTTGTCCGCCCGACAACTCGCCCGGATAGCGGTCGGCGAAATCAGGCGTCAGCTCGATCATCTTCAACAGCTCCAGGATACGCTTTTCGCGCGTCTCGCCGTTCAAGCCCAGATAGAAGGACAAGGGCCGGCCGATCACCTCGCGCACCTTGTGCCGCGGGTTGAGTGCCGTGTCGGGCATTTGATAGATCATCTGCAGATGGCGCAGCTGTTCGCGCGTCCGCGCCTTGTACGACGCCGGCAACTCCTCACCGTTGAAGACGACCTTGCCCTTGAGCGGCGGCAGCAGGCCGGTGATGGCGCGCGCCAGCGTGCTCTTGCCGCTGCCCGACTCGCCCACGATCGCGACCGTTCGGCCGCGCGCGACCCGAAGGTTTATGTCCTGCAGGACCAGAACGGTGTTGCCATAGGCCGCCGACAGGTCCTGGACCTCGAGCAGGGGCGTGTCGGGCTGGGCGGCGGCGTCCGCTTTCTTGTAGGTCCGCACCGCGAGAAGCTGGCGGGTGTAGTCCTGCTTCGGATTGGCGAGCATCTCGCGCGCATTGCCTTCCTCGATGAGGTCGCCGTAGCGCAGCACCATGATGCGGTCGGCCATCTGCGCCACGACCGCGAGGTCGTGGGTGATGTAGATGGCCGCGGTGTTGGACTGGCGAACCACGTCCTTGATCGCCGCGAGGACCTCGATCTGGGTGGTGACGTCGAGCGCCGTGGTCGGCTCGTCGAAGATGATCAGGTCGGGCTTGCAGGCCATGGCCATGGCGGTCATCGCCCGCTGCAGCTGACCGCCGGAGACCTGGTGCGGGTAGCGATAGCCGATCTTGTCCGGGTCGGGCAGCTGCAGTCGGCGGTACAGTTCCTTGGCGTTCCGCTCGGCTTCGGCCGCCTTGAGGATGCCGTGCTGGACCGGGGTTTCCGAATACTGGTCGATCAGCTTGTGCGCCGGGTTGAACGAGGCGGCGGCGCTCTGCGCGACGTAGGCGATGCGCGCGCCGCGGATCTTGCGTTTGGTTTCCTCCGAGGCCGTGGTCAGGTCGATGCCGTCGAACACGATCGAGCCGCCGGTGATCCGGCAACCCGGCCGCGCGAAGCCCATGCTGGCGATGCCGATGGTCGATTTACCGGCGCCCGATTCGCCGATCAAGCCCAGCACCTCGCCGCGCCGCAGCGTCAGATCGATGCCGTGCACGATTTCCTGCCACCGCTCGTCGGACTGCCCTTCGATGCGCAGACCGCGCATCTCCAGCAGCACGTCCCCGACCTGATGCTCGGCGCCGTTAGTGCTCATCGCGAAGCCCACTCGTCTTGTGCAGGAACCAGTCGACCACGAAGTTGACCCCGATGGTCAGGAGCGCGATCGCCGCCGCCGGCAGCAGGGGTGTGATGTCGCCGTAGGTGATCAGGGTCGCATTGTCGCGCACCATGGAGCCCCAGTCGGCGGTCGGCGGCTGCAGGCCGAGGCCGAGGAAGCTGAGCGCGCTGATGAACAGGAAGACGAAGCAGAAGCGCAGGCCGAACTCGGCGACCAGCGGCGGCATCGAGTTCGGCAGAACCTCGCGCCCGATGATCCACCAGATGCCCTCGCCCCTGAGCCTGGCCGCCTCGACGAAATCCAGTACGACGATGTTCATCGAGACCGCGCGGGCGAGGCGGAACACGCGCGTCGAGTCCAGCACCGCGATCACCACGACGAGCACGGGAATCGAGGTGCCCAGGATGGTCAGGATCAGCAACGCGAAGATCAGCGTCGGAATCGCCATCAGGATGTCGACGATGCGGCCCAGAAGCTGGTCCAGCCAACCGCCGACAGTGGTCGCCATCAGGCCGAATACGCCGCCGATCAGGAACGCCAGGCAGGTGGTGACGAAGGCGATGCCGATCGTGTTCCTGGCGCCGTAGATCAGCCGCGTCATCATGTCCCGGCCAAGGTTGTCGGTGCCCAACACGAAGCCCTCGTCGCCCCAGGCCAGGAACTCCGCCCCGACAATTTCGGATTCGCCGTAAGGCGTCAGAAGCGGCGCGAACACGGCGACGAAGATGTAGAACGCGATCACGGCCATTCCAAAGACGGCGCTTGGCGGCGCCGACCTGAGCAGTTTCATGACGCTGTTCATGGGCTGACCCCGACTACTTCGGATGGAGGAGTCGGGGGTTGCTGAGGATCGACAGCACGTCGGCCGTCAGATTCAGCAGGATATAGGTCGCGGCAAACACCAGGCAGCTCGCCTGCACGACCGGAATGTCGCGCCGGATCACCGAGTCGACGAACAGCTGGCCCAGGCCCGGATAGACGAACACCACCTCGACGATGACCACGCCGACGACGAGGTAGGCCAAGTTGATCACGATCACGTTGATGATCGGCGCCAGGGCATTGGGCAGTGCGTGGTGCACGATGATCCGCGTGCGCGACAGGCCCTTCAGGTTGGCCATCTCGATGTAGGGGCTGGCCAGCAGGTTGATGATCGAGGCGCGCGTCATGCGCATCATGTGGGCGACCACCACCAGGGTCAGCGTGAGCGCTGGCAGGATTACCCGGTAAACGCGATCCCAGAAGTCCAGGCCCGGGCTGACGTTCGATATGCTGGGAAAAATCCCGCCCTGCACCGCCAGAAACAGGATCAGGATGTAAGCAACGAAGAACTCCGGAAACGAGATCGACGACAGGGTCACCACGTTGACCGCGCGGTCGTAGAAGCTGTTGCGGTAAAGCGCCGCCAGGACGCCCAGGGTGACCGCCAGCGGGACCGAGATGATCGCGGCCACGGCGGCCAGAAACAGCGTGTTGGCGAAGCGCACGCCGATTAGCTCCGAGATCTCGCGCTGGTTGGCCAGCGAGCGGCCGAGATCGCCCCGAAGGATGTCGGCCAGCCAGGCGATGTAGCGCTCGTGCGGCGGCAGGTCGAGCTTGAGCTCGCGCCGGAACGCCGCGACAGTCTCCGGTGTCGCCGATTGTCCCAGAATTGCCTCGGCGAGGTCGCCGGGCAGCAGCTCGACGCCCAGGAAGATGATCAGCGATACGACGAACAGGGTGAGGAGGCCCAGCGCGAGGCGCTGGGCCACCATCTTGGCGATCTTAGCCATCGTTAAGGCAAGCCTGGGCGCTGGTGCCTAGGCAAACCACCAGCGCTCCAACGCCCGGAACCCGTCGAGGCTCCAGTTCGATCCCATCTCGTCGTGCTGGACCTTGCTGGACAGGCCCATGACGTAGTTGTTGAACATGGGCACGACGACGCCGCCTTCGTCGCTGACGATACGCTGCATCTCGACGTACATCTCACGCCGCTTGGTTTCGTCCAGCTCGGCGCGCGCCTGAATCAGCAGCTTGTTAAAGCGATCATGCTTCCAGAAGGTGTCGTTCCACGGCGCCCCGTCCGCATAGGCGGTCGAGAACATCCAGTCCTCGGTCGGACGGCCGCCCCAGTAGACCGCGCACCAAGGTTTCTTCAGCCAGACGTTGGACCAGTAGCCGTCGTTCGGCTCGCGCACGACATTGATCTCGATACCGGCCTTAGCCGCGTGCTCCTTGTAGAGCACCGCCGCGTCGACCGCGCCGGCGAAGGCCGCGTCGGCCGCGCTCAGATCCACCTTCAGGCTGGAGTGACCCGCCTTCTTCAGGTGGAACTTGGCCTTGTCGATGTCGTACACCCGCTGCGGCAGTTCGTCCGCGTGGTAGCGGTTCGACCGGCCGATCGGATGGTCGTTGCCGACGACGCCGTGACCGCGCAGGACCGACTGCAGCAAGGCTTTGCGGTCGAGCGCGTATTTCAGCGCCAAGCGCACATCGTTGTTGTCGAAGGGCGCGGTGTCGGTGCGCATGGCGAAGGTGTAGTGTGCCGTGCCGCTGGTTTCCACGATCTTGACGTTGCGGTTACGGGCCAGCAGGTGTGCCGTCTTGATGTCGACCCGGTCCATGGCGTCGATTTCGCCCGTGGTCAGCGCGTTCGTGCGCGCCGTAACGTCGACGATGGCGAGAAATTCGCCCTCGTCGAAATGCGCGCGATTGGTCTTCCAGTAGTTCGGGAAGCGCTTCAACGCCGTGCGCACGCCCGGCTCGAACTTGTCGAGCGTGTAGCCGCTGGCACCAACGCCGGACAGCGCGTCGACCTTGCCGTCCTTCGAGGGCATGATGGCTAGGTGATAGTCGCTGACGATAAAGGGGAAATCGGCGTTGCCGCTTTTCATCGTAAACACCACGGTGTCCTTGCCGTCCGCCTTGACGTCTTCGATCGGATCGACGATCGGCTTGGCCGCCGACTTGGACTCCTCGCCGCGGTGATGGTTGATCGAGGCCACGACGTCCTCGGCATCCAAGGTCTTGCCGTTGTGGAACTCGACCCCTTTGCGCAGCTTGAAGGCCCAAACCTTGGCGTCCGGCGTCGGTTCCCAGGACTCCGCGAGTTCGGGCACCAGGCCGCCGGTGTTGCTGACCTCGGTCAGCTTGTTGTGAATCGCGCCGCCCACGCACTGAATGTAGAGGTTCTCGTAGGTCGCCGGATCCAAGGTGTCGGTGGTCGAGCCGTGGCCGATGCCGAGGCGCAGCTTGCCGCCTTTTTTCGGCGTCGCCGCCTTCACTGCCTGGGCGGCCATGCTCGAGGCCAGGGCCGTCGTAGCACCCAAGGCGAGGGCCCGCCCCATGAAATCTCGGCGCGAAATCTTGCCGCACTCTAGCAACTTACAGTAATAATAAAGTTGTTTCATGATCTTGACCTCCCGGGTCCTTTGTCTCGACAGAGTTGCCAAATTCCAGAAATTGGCGACTCTGCCGTTGTTGATTTTTCTCTTGCCGGACGTGCCGTAAGAGCGCAGGCAAGTTCGGTTTATTTTGGCAACATTGCGGGGAACAAGCAAATATTGAAATGAAAATCCCGCGCTCCTCGGCGGCCGGCCGCGAGAACAAGCCGACGGGTCGCGACCGGTTGTCATGGAGTCGCTGATCGTCAAGTTTCCGTCTCGTTGCAACGGTACTTTGATTTGATTTAGGCGCTATGATAGGCGCGAAAACAACATCAAGGCCCAAACTGTTCCACAGGCCGCGCCTCGGCGGCTCAGGAGAAAACGATAACCGGCAGGGGCCTGGCAGGGAGGTTTAACCGATGAGCGAACCACGCGAACATAGCCATTTGCCCAAGCTGAAGGAGCAGCTGGTCGAGGGCAAGATCGACCGGCGCGAGTTCCTGCGCTTTTCGACGCTGCTGGGCATGTCGGCGACGGCGGCCTATGCCTTCGCCGGCAAGGTGACCGGCCAGGGCACTAGCCGTCCGGCCCAGGCCGCGATGCCGAAGGGCGGCACCGTGCGCATCGGCATGGGAATTCAGGAGATCCAGCATCCCCATGCCTACAACTGGGTCCAGCCGGCCAATATCTCGACCCAGGTGGTCGGCCGCCTCGCGGTCATCAACCAGGACAACATCTCCGAGCCGTGGCTCTGCGAGAGTTGGGAGGCCAGCGACGACCTCAGGACCTGGACCTTCAAGCTGCGTGACCTGAAGTGGCACAACGGGCGCCGCTTCACCGCGGACGACGTGGTCTGGAACCTGAACCACATCCTCGATCCGGCGACCGGCTCGTCTTCGATCGGCCTCATGAAAGGCTACATGCTCGAGGATTACGACACCGGCAAGAAGGACAAGGACGGCAAGGCCGTGATGTCGACCCGGCTGTGGGATTCCAAGGCCATCGAGAAGCTCGACGACCGCACGGTGCGTCTCAACCTCAAGGTGCCGCAGCTGGCCATTCCCGAGCACCTGGACCACTACACCAACGCGATTATCGATCCCGAGGAAGGCGGCGAGTTCAAGGTCGGTTCCAACGGCCTCGGCGCCTTCACCCTGGTCGAGCATCAGGTCGGCATCAAGGCGGTGCTCGAGGCCCGCAAGGAGCCTTTCTTCCGCGGCGGCCCGCATATCGACCGGCTGGAATTCGTCGATGTCGGCGAAGACCCCTCGGCGAACATCGCCGCTTTGGCCTCGAAGCAGGTTCACGGGCTCTACCAGGTCGATACCGGCCAGTACGAGATCATCAAGCGGATTCCTCATGCCCAGGTACACGAGGTCAAGACGGCCGCCACGGCGGTGGTGCAGATGATCATCGATCGCAAGCCCTACGACCATCCGAAGGTGCGTCAGGCCATGCGCTACGGCATGGATGCCCGCCGGGTGCTGCAGCTTGCGCAGCGCAATCTGGGCCTACCGGCCGAGCACCATTTCGTCTGCCCGATCCATCCGGACTATGCCAAGCTTCCGGAGATGAAGCGCGATCCGGCGAAGGCGAAGAAGCTGCTTGCCGAGGCCGGCTATCCGGACGGCGTCGACATCGAGATCAACGCCAAGAAGGACCCCGCCTGGGAGCTCGCCGCCGTGCAGGCCATGGTCGAGCAGTGGAAGGAGTGCGACATCCGGGCCAAGATCAACGTGTTGCCCACGGCGCAGTTCTGGGACGTGTGGGACAAGTTCGACTGCGGCTTCGTCGAGTGGGCCCACCGACCGCTCGGCTTCATGGTGCTGTCGCTCGGCTTCCGTACCGGCGTGCCGTGGAACCCGACCGCTTTCGCCGACCAGGAGTTCGACGATCTGCTGACCAAGGCCGAAGGCACCCTGGACCTCGACAAGCGGCGCGAGATCATGAAACAGGTAGAGATCATCATGCAGCAACGCGGGCCGATCGCTCAGCCCGTGTGGCGCTCGCTGATCACCGCCATGGACCAGAGCGTGAAAGGCTATCGCATGCACCCGCAGTACCAGTTCCGGGGCAACGAGCTGGCGATCGAGTCCTGATTCGGCCGGCGCGCCGGCCGCGTGCTGCGCGCTCGTTATGTTAAGCCGAGGATCTCCTTGGCCTTGGCCAGCGCGTCGACGGCGCCCTGATGGTTGCCGCTTTTGTGCAGGGCCTCGCCTTCGGCGCGAAGGGCCGTCACCTGGGCTTTCTGCTCGGCCGTGAGTGGCGGGTTCTGGGCCAGGGCGGCGTCTATTTCGGCCATGTCACGCGGGCAGTGGAAGGCCAAGGCCGGCGCGGCCAGAGCGACCGACAACACGGCTGCTGCTATGATCGATCTCATCGGGTTGCTCCTCCTGTTCATGAGCGGCTGTGACGTAGCTAAACCCCGACCTGGGGTTCATACTCGGGCCCGCCGAGCGGCTTGGCAAGATGCATTGCCGGGTGGTCGATTGCGGGCTTCGCTTCGGGCGCGGCTCTGGCTATGCTGGGACTTGGAACACGCGCCGCTAGGCGGGCGCAGCCTTTGGGAGGAGTCATGAGCGAAGTCGTCAATCACTACATCAACGGCCGCGTTGTCGAGGGCAAGAGCGGGAACAGCGGCCCGGTCTACAACCCGGCGATCGGCGAGGAAATCCGCCGGGTCGCCTTCGCCAGCGAGCAGGAACTGCGCCAGGCCGCGGCCGCGGCCAAGGCCGCCTCTCCGGCCTGGGCGGCGGTGCCGCCGCTGCGCCGGGCACGGGTCCTGTTCAAGCTGAAGCAGCTGCTCGAGGACAACATCGAGGAGCTCGGACAGATCGTCAGCGAGGAGCACGGCAAGACGGTGACCGACGCCAAGGGTTCGATCACCCGCGGCATCGAGGTGGTCGAGTTCGCCTGCGGCATCCCGCATCTGCTGAAGGGCGAGTACAGCGAGGACGTCGGGGCCGGCGTCGACAGCTATTCGGTGCGCCAGCCGCTCGGCGTGGTCGCCGGCATCACGCCCTTCAACTTCCCGGCCATGATCCCCTTGTGGATGTCGCCGATGGCGATCGCCTGCGGCAATACCTTCATCCTCAAGCCGTCGGAGAAGGACCCCTCCTTTGCGATGCGGCTCGCCGACTTCTACAAGGAAGCCGGCCTGCCCGACGGCGTGTTCAACGTGGTGCAGGGCGACAAGGTCGCGGTCAACGCGATCCTCGACGATCCCGACATCAAAGCGGTCAGCTTCGTCGGCGCCACCGCGACCGCGGAATACATCTACCGGACCGGCTGTGCCCACAACAAACGGGTCCAGGCCCTGGGCGGCGCCAAGAACCACATGATCGTGCTGCCCGACGCCGACATGGAGCAGGCCACAGACGCCATCATGGGCGCGGCCTACGGCTCGGCCGGCGAGCGCTGCATGGCGATCTCGGTCGCCGTTGCGGTCGGCGACAAGGTGGCCGACGACCTGGTCGAGCGTTTGTCGCCGCGGGTCCGCGGCCTCAAGATCGGCCCGGGCACCGACCCCGAGGTCGAGATGGGCCCTCTGGTCACCAGGGCGCACTACGACAAGGTCATGGGCCTGATCGACAAGGGCGTCGAGGAGGGCGCCGAGCTGGCGGTCGACGGCCGCGGCCTCAAGCTCCAGGGCTACGAGAAGGGCTACTTCATGGGCGGCTCGATCTTCGACCGGGTGACCCCCGACATGGAGATCTACCGGCAGGAGATCTTCGGCCCGGTGCTCTCGGTCGTGCGCGCGCCTGACTACGCGGCGGCGGCCGAGATGGTCAACGCCCACGAGTACGGCAACGGCACGGCGATCTTTACGCGCGACGGCGACGCCGCCCGGCATTTCGCCAGCTCGGTCAACATCGGCATGGTCGGCATCAACGTGCCGATCCCCGTGCCCATGGCGTTCCACAGCTTCGGCGGTTGGAAGCGCTCGCTGTTCGGCGACCACCACATGCACGGCACCGAGGGCGTGCGCTTCTACACGAAGCTGAAGACCATGACGGCGCGCTGGCCGACCGGCATCCGCGCCGGCGCCGATTTCAGTATCCCGACCATGTAGGGCGGGGGCGCCATTAGGTCGCGGCGAAGCTACGGGGCGCTGCTCTATGCCCCGAGCCTATGCTGTTTGACAATGCCTAGGGGTACCATATGTCTGATTCAGACCACTAGGCTTCGTTAGCGAGGAACTCGTCGTCCGGTAAGACGCGCAACGGCAGCAGATCGCTCTCCGTGGAGATGATCAGCGACGGGTCGACCCGTGCACCGGCGCCGGCGTAGGTGCCGCCGACCGTGAACCCATGGATCTGGACGTTGTGGTCGCCGACCCGCGGCAAGCGGTGCAGCTCCTGGTAGATCTGGTCCCGGGCCTCGAACCGACCCGCCGTCTCGGCCACCAGATCTTGATTTCGGTTGTAGATGGAGACGTTGGCACCGCAACGGCCGACGATCGGCTTGGCGACGTAGCCCGCCCGGCGCAGGTCATCGGTCAGCTCATACTGCGAGTCCAGCAGGAACCTGCTGCTTGGAAACATCGACTTGACGATCGGCAGGATCGCCTTGTTGCTGGTGATCAGCGTCCAGAGCGGCTCGAACACCATCACTTCCTCGCGCAGCAGCACGTCGACGAGCCTCGGTTTCTGGGTCTTGCGGTCGATCGCCCGGTGTAGACGCAGATTTTCCTCGTCCTCCGCCAGATCGTCGCGGATCTGGTCGAGTGCGGTCTCCCACGCCCAGGTCTTCCACACCCACTTGATGCGCACGCCGTCGGCATCGCAGACCCATCCCGCGTCATCCCATTGCAGGCTCGACGTGCCCTTGATGATCTTGCAGGTGATGCCGGCTTTCTCGATCGCCGTCTTCATGTAGAGCGCGTGATAAGTCTCCTCCAGGTCACGGTCCTGCATGATGTGCAGCACGCCGTCGACCTTGGCTTCGCGCCACGCCGCGACCAACGCGTCGTGCAACCCCTCGCCCGAGCAGCGACCCGTGGTGCAGCCGAAATGCTCGGCCCATTGGCCCTGCACGAAACCGCACTCCATGTGGCACGACGCGGAGTCGGCGTTGTATTCGTAGGCCTTCACACCGCGCGGCGACACGGCGAAGTCGAAGCGTCCGGTGATCATTTCGTTGCGCCGGTTGTTCCACGACTGATGGATGCGCGGCCACAAGGCCGGCGGAAAATTGAACCGCCGCAGCAGCGCATCGACCTCGAGGACGTGGTTGGTGGCGTGCTCAAACATACGGTGCAGCTCGTTGGTCGCCCGCCGCACCTCGCGAAAGGCGGTTTCGCTGATGCAATAGTAGGTGAGGCGGTCGGCGTCGTTGCTCGCCAGCTGGTGGCCTTCCATCGATTCGACAAAGGCCGCCTGCTTCGGATCCGCCTCGTCGAGCCACGCCCGATCCGCCCGACCAGTGTCTGCGACCGTGCGGCGACGCACCTCGAACAACGCGGGATCGTCCTCGAGAACCGTCTCGGCATGGGTGCCGTCATGGGTCTGAATCACCCAGCCCAGAATGGATGTGTCGTCGAACGTGCAGTCGACCCAGAAGCCGCCATCCGCGTCGCGGCGCAGCGGCAGCTCGCGCGACCAGCTGCGCCCCTCCGGCCAAAGCCGATGTTCGACATTCTGTTCGATACAGCGCACCCGGTCAGGCCGCACCTCGGTCACGACCGCGACGTGGCCGGTCACGGCGAACTCGCCGCCCTCGTCCCAGATCATCAACGCGCCCGGCTCGGGCGGCCGCTTCGCGCCGTTGCGGAAGGACCGTAGCGGCAGCAGAGTGTCGTCGGCAACCGCCCGTACGCTGCGCAGCCGAAAGATATCGTAGGCCATTGCGATGTCGTCGAAGATGTAACCTTTGTTCAGATACATCCAGCGCCGCGCGAGCTCCACGCATTGCCATTTATGGCCCATGTAGATGCCGTCGACGTGGCTGCGATAGGCCTGCCGCGTTGGGAGTTCGGCCTTGTCGGCGGAGTCGTAGTCGGAGGAATAGACGGGCACATCACCCGGCCCAAGGCCAAGAACGGTGCCGAATTTGGCGGGCTTGCCCGAAACTTCGTCGTTCACAACAATCCGTTCTCGTCTGCGGCCCGCAATTGCCGGGCAATTACCGGCCCAGTTTACCGAATCGCGGTTTAGATGCGCCCGAACTGCGATAGATCAAGGGGTTTGGTCGAATCAGGCCGGCTTGAGCCGGGTTGCGGCGCCCTTTGGCCCGTTTTGCCGTGCCGCTTAGGCCGCCACCCCCAGCGCCTTTTGCAGCAGGCGGGCGATGGTGCGAAGCGGCACCGGCTTCTCGATCACGGCGAAGACCTCGAGGTTGGCCTTCTTGGCTTCGATCACCGCGTCGTCGTAACCGGACATCAGGATGATTTTGGGCGCGGGGACTATGGCGGCGGCGCGAGCGGCCAACTCGATGCCGTCGGTATCCGGCAGACGCATGTCGAACAGCAGCACGTCGGGGTGGCATTCTTCCAGGGCGGCCGCGGCTTGGCGGCCATCCGCGGCGAAGCGGCAGTCGATGCCGCGGCTGCCCAGGTAGGCGGAGAGCTGTTCGCGCAACGCCGGGTCGTCGTCCACGATCAGCACCCGTTGGGCTGGATCAGTGGGCGACACCGCGGCGCCATGCTCGGTCAGGCTCATTGGACCAGCCTAAGCGACGGCCGTTACGGGGCGATTAACGGAGCTGACCCAAACAATTCGGGGCTCGGATTCACTCATCGCTTCGCCAGCACCATGAGGCGGGAGAAGTAGACCGGCTCGACCTGCTCGACCGTGAAGCCGGCCGCCTCGAACATGTCCGAGAGGTCATGGCGGACGTAGTCGGCGTAGTAGGGCTCGTGGAAGACGACCGGGAAGCGCTCCAGCAGTCCGTCGTAGTCGGGCGCGTCGCCGAGCTGCAGGGAGTCGAGGAAGACCAGCCGGCCGCCGGGCTTGAGCACCCGGGCGATTTCCCGCGCCACCGCCTGGCGCACCTTGCGCGGCAGCTCGTGGAACAGGTAGATGCAGGTGGCCAGGTCGTGGCTCTCGTCCGGCAGGCCGCTGGCTTCCGCCGCCGCCTCGACGAAATTGACGCTGCGCCAGGGCCTCAGGTCTTCGCGCGCCTTGGCCAGGTAGGCCGGGCTCATGTCCAGCGCGGTTACGGCCAAGCGCGGGTAGTTGTCCTTGAGGAAGGTCAGAAAGCGCCCAGTGCCGCAGGCCACGTCGAGCAGGCGTGTCTCGGCGATGCGCCGGTTTTTCAGCAGGTGATAAAGCGGCACCAGGGCCTGGCGTCGCATGGCGTCGGCGCCGCCGCCGAACAGCACCTCGACCTGGTGGTCGTAGAGCTCGGCCGATTGCGGGCTCAAGTAGCCGTCGCTCTGGTAATGGAAGTTCTGCAGGTAGTAGCGGGGGTAGCGTTGGCGCAGCGCCGGGTCGTCGAAGACCTCCTGGCTGCTGCCTCGGTGCCGGCGCCGCTCGACCGCCGACAGGTCGGCGAAGTAGCGCCCGGCCTTGGCCAGTGCCGCCAGCGGGCTTTCCACCAGGTCGTGCGGCATACGGTAGAAGCCGGCCTCGATGTTGCGCCAGTCCTGCACCAGCAGGCGGCGCAGGTCGGCGACGATACGCGTGCGGTCGGGCACCGGGCCCTCAATCGGCGCCGGCTGCGGCACCGGCCTGGTCAGCCGGCCCGACAGCCAGGACTGGCCCCAGTAGACACCGACCCGGGCGCTTTGTCCGAGCGCATAGGCGATGCGTGCGATCGGCCCGGCCACGCTCAGGACCTCCGGCCGTGGCGGGCCATCACGCCTCGGGCGCCGGCCCGCAGCAAGGCACGCGGCGTGAAGCGGCTG
>JBFJPL010000016.1:0-50206 GCA_041617155.1 Kiloniellales bacterium | reverse complement strand
GTTTTTTCTTATGTGGTGGTGTCTTAAGACCCGCCACGCTTATTACGAGGCAACACTACTTCAAAAAGAAGTGGATTTGGAGTCAAATTTCATTTGATGAAAACCCAAGTCATACTTGGGGCATCTGAATTCCAAGCAATCTGGATAGCAAAAGTATCGCCACCGGCACGCAGAGCGCGAAATCCGGGCTAAGCGGCGCGCTCGAGGCCGAACTCGCGCCAGATCCGCGACAAAGCCTCGACCAGGCGGTCCATGTCGGCGTCGCTGTGCAGGGGGGTCGGGGTGAGCCGCAGGCGCTCGGTGCCGCGCGGCACGGTCGGGTAGTTGATCGGCTGGACGTAGATCCCGTGGCGTTCCATCAGGAGGTCGGTGATCCGCCGGCAGACCACCGGATCGCCGACCAGCACCGGTACGACGTGGCTGTCCGAGGGCATCACCGGCAGTTCGGCGGCGCTCAGGCGGGCTTTCAAGGTGGCAGCCCGTTCCTGGTGCCGCGTACGCTCCGCCGAACTGTCCTTGAGATGGCGCACGCTGGCCAGCGCGCCCGCCGCGATGGCCGGCGGCAACGACGTGGTGAAGATGAAGCCCGAAGCATAGCTGCGCACGAAGTCGACCAGGGCGGCGGACGCGGCTATGTAGCCGCCCAGGACCCCGAAGGCCTTGCCGAGCGTGCCTTCGATCACGGTCAAACGGTCGGCCACCCCGTCGCGCTCGGCGATGCCGCCGCCGCGCTTGCCGTAGAGTCCGACCGCGTGGACCTCGTCCAGATAGGTCATCGCGCCATGGCGCTCCGCGACCGCGCAGAGCTCACCGATCGGCGCGATATCGCCGTCCATGGAATAGACCGACTCGAAGGCGACCAGCTTGGCCCGGCTCGGATCGACATCGGCCAGTTGCCGCTCCAGGTCCTCGGGGTCGTTGTGCTTGAAGATACGCTTGTCGGCACGGCTATGGCGGATGCCCTCGATCATCGAGGCGTGGTTGTTGGCGTCGGAAAAAACCACGCAGTCGGGCAGGCGCGAGGCCAGCGTGCCCAGCCCGGCCCAGTTCGAAACGTAGCCCGAGGTGAACAGCAGCGCCGCTTCCTTGCGGTGGAGGTCGGCGAGCTCGCTTTCCAGCAGGACGTGGTAGTGGTTGGTGCCGGAGATATTGCGCGTGCCGCCGGCCCCGGCGCCGCAGCGTTCCAGCGCCTCGCGCATCGCGGCGATCACCTTGGGGCTTTGGCCCATGCCGAGATAGTCGTTGGAACACCAGACGGTGACGTCTCTGTTGCCGCCGGGCCCGTGATGGGTGGCGCGCGGAAACGCGCCGGCCTGGCGCTCCAAATCGGCGAAGATGCGGTAGCGTCCCTCGGTCTTGAGGGCCGCGATCTGGTCGGCAAAGAATCCTTCGTAGTCCATCCTCGAGCCCTTCCCCCGCCGACCTCCGGATGCGGCGGCACCGGCCCCCGTCACAACAAGACAGCCACCCCTAATATACCACGGATATGGCCGCTGTCGAATTTATGCAACCGACGCGAGGCCTTCGCCGGCAACCCAGTCACCGGTTTCTTGCAGCGCCGCCTCGAACCGTTCCAGCAGCCGGTCGATCTCCGCCTCGCTGATGACGAGCGGCGGGCATAGCGCGATCGTATCGCCCAGGTTGCGCACGATCAAGCCGTGGGCTTGGGCGCGCGCGGCGAAGGCGCCGCCGACCTGCCCGATCGGCTCGAAGGGTGCCTTGCTCGCCTTGTCGGCCACCAGTTCCACCCCGGCGATCAGGCTCTTGCCGCGCACCTCGCCGACCAGCGGATGGTCGGCGAAGCGGCGCAGGCCTTCCTGGAAACGTGGCGTCAGCTGTCTGACCCGGGCAACGATGTCGCGTTCCTGGTAAATCTTCAGGGCCTCGAGCGCGACCGCGGCGCTGACCGGATGGGCGCTATAGGTAAAACCGTGCCCGAAGGTGCCGAACT
The DNA here is from genome assembly GCA_041617155.1 of Kiloniellales bacterium. Taxonomy (GTDB): domain Bacteria; phylum Pseudomonadota; class Alphaproteobacteria; order Kiloniellales; family JAKSDN01; genus CAMYKD01. Next base: position 48,255 of record JBFJPL010000016.1, on the reverse strand, counting down.
CGGCCGACTGGTCGGCCAGGGCCTGGTAGACCTTGTCGGCCACCATCACGGCGGAGATCGGCAGGTAGGCCGAGCTGAGCGCCTTGGCCGTGGTGATGATGTCCGGCTCGATGCCGAAGGCCTGGCTGCCCCACAATTCGCCGGTCCGCCCGAAGCCGGTGATCACCTCGTCGGCGATCAGCAGCACGTCGTGTTTCTTGAGCACCGCCTGTACCTTGCCCCAGTAGTCGGCCGGCGGCACGATCACGCCGCCGGCGCCCTGCAACGGCTCGCCGATGAAGGCGGCCACCGTCTCGGGCCCTTCGGCGACGATCAGCGCGTCCAGCTCCTCGGCTAGGCGGGTCGCGAAATCGGACTCGCTCTCGCCGTCCCGGGCGAAGCGGTAGTGATGGGGGCAGCCGGTCGGCAGGAAGCGCGGGCTGATCGGCATGTCGAAACCCTCCTGCACGTAGGCCATGTGGGTGAGGCTGGCCGCCGCGATGGTCACCCCATGGTAGCCCTTGACGCGGCTGATGATCTTCTTGCGCTCGGGCCGGCCGAGCGCGTTGTTGTAGTACCAGACGAACTTGATCGCCGTGTCGTTGGCCTCGGAGCCGGAGTTGGCGAAGAACACCTTGGACATGGGCACGGGGGCCAGCTCGATCAGCTTCTCGGCCAGGTCGATCGAGGGCGCCGCCACCTTGTGCCCGAAGGCGTGGTAGTAGGGCAGGCGCTTCATCTGGTCGTGGGCGGCCTTGATCAGGCGATCCTCGCTGAAGCCGAGCGCGGTACACCAAAGGCCGGCCATGGCCTCGATGTATTCGGTGCCCTGTTCGTCGTAGACGTAGACGCCCTTGCCGCGGTTGAGCACCAGCGGCCCCTCCGCCTCGTGCTTGCGGGCGTTGGTATAGGGGTGCAGGTGATAGGCGATGTCCCGGCTCGCCGAGGAGTTTGGCCGCTCGCTCATGGCAGGCTCCCGCTTTTCCAGAAGAAATACCGGCCCAAGCCTACCTCGCACGGGCGCGTCGGCCAAGCCGCCGGGTCACATGGCTGCCCGCCGCGCCGCGCATAGCCGGTGGGCCGCCAGTTTATTGGCCCTCTCCCGCCGGGAGAGGGGGAAAGCGGCGCCGCCGTTCAGGCCGGCGCCGGCCCGAACACCAGGCTGGCGTTGACGCCGCCGAAGCCGAACGCGTTGGACATGGCGACGCGGACCGGCCGTTCCTTGGCCTCGCGCGGGACCAGGTCGATGCCGCTGCATTCCGGGTCCGGGTTTTCCAGGTTGAGGGTCGGCGGCACCACGCCCTTGAGCATGGCCAGAACGCTGAAGATCGCCTCGACCGCGCCGGCCGCGCCCAGCAGGTGGCCGATCGCCGACTTGGTCGACGACATGGACAGCTTGGCCACCGCGTTGCCGAACACGGCGCGGACCGCATTGACCTCGGCCAAGTCGCCGAGGCCGGTGGCGGTGCTGTGGGCGTTGATGTAGTCGACCGCGTCGGGGCTGACGCCGGCATGCCGCAGGGCGGAGTCCATGGCCTGCTGCGCGCCCGCGCCGTCTTCCGGCGGCGAGGTTATGTGGTGCGCGTCGGCCGATGCGCCGTAGCCGAGCAGCTCGGCCAGAATCCGCGCCCCGCGGGCGCGGGCGTGCTCCAACGATTCCAGCACCATGACGCCGGCGCCTTCGCCCATGACGAAGCCGTCGCGCTCTTGGTCGAACGGCCGCGAAGCCTCTGCCGGTTTGTCGTTGCGCGCGGTCGACAGGGCCCTGGCGGCGGCGAAGCCGGCCAGGCTCAGGCGGTTGATGCAGGCCTCGGCGCCGCCGGCCACGACCACGTCCACTTCGCCGGAGCGGATCGCTCGCCAGGCGTCGCCGACGGCCTGGGCCCCGGCGGCACAGGCGGTCACGGGCGCGCCGATCAAGCCCTTCAGGCCGTGGCGCATCGAGATCTGGCCGGCCGCCAGGTTGACCAGGAACGAGGGGATCAGGAAGGGCGATATGCGGCGCGGGCCCTGGTTGATCAGAACGTCGTGGCCGTCGATCATGGCCGGAAAGCCGCCGACGCCCGAGGCGATCATGGTGCCCGTGCGCTGGCGCTGCTCTTCGGTAACGGGCTTCCAGCCGGCGTCCTCAAGGGCCTCGTCCGCCGCCGCGATGGCGTACTGGATGAAGCGGTCTATGCGGCGCTGTTCCTTCGCCGGCATGTAGCTGTCGGGCTCGAACCGGCCGTCGCGCGCCAGTCCCTCGGGAACCATCCCGGCGATCTTGGCCGGCAGGTCCGACACATCGAATCGGGTGATCACGGAGACGCCGGAACAGCCGGCGGTCAGCGCCTTCCAGACGCGCGCGACGCCAACGCCCAACGGTGTGACCAATCCCATGCCCGTGACGACGACACGCTGCATATCCATGCCCTCCCCGTGTTGATCGCACTCGCTTTCATGTAGGCCCTGGCGGCCGGATCGACAACGATTGAAACGGCCTTCCACGACGACCGCCTCAAGCGACCTAGTGGTCTGATTTAGACCACTAGCGGTTTCAAGAGTGATGGATTGTCTTCCTTGACGACGATGTGGCCTCATAGCGCACCTGAACCGGATGTATCGGACCGTTGCGAAACGTGTGATGCGGCGGGCGGAAAAACCATGGCGATTCTGACGAACCGGCGAGTCTGTGGGCATTTCCAAACCGCGCTCAAACGCCAGCAGACGCTCCGCAGGCTCTCCGCGGACAACGCCACCAATACGGCGTAGACACACATGTGGAGACCGGAATGTCCGATACCCTGATTGCCGAGGACCCGTCCGCGACCTTCCACGCGTTCAATCGCCACGATATTGACGGCGTGATGAAACGCTTCGCCGATGACTGCGTGTTCTATACCGTCGGGGCCCCCGAAGTGTATGGCAAGAAGGAAGATTGAGGGTGCGGCCGCAATCGCTAAAGCCTTCACCGCCGTCTGGACCGGCATGAAGGATGCGTACTGGGATCATCACAGCCGCTTCATCTGCGGAAATCGTGGCGTTTCGGAGTGGACCTTCTCGGGCACCGATGCCGACGGAACGCGCGTCAAAGCCCAAGGCGCCGATTTCTTCACCAGTCGCGACGGCAAGCTGGTGGTAAAGCAGGCGTTTCGAAAAGATCGCCCGCCGCAAAAAGCGTGATAGGATTCATCATCGATCCTCGGGGGGATCCAAACCATGCCGCATCGTCCAAAGCACTGGCCCAAGGCCAGCTATGACCCACACTATGACCCCGTCGTCGACGCGGGGCCGGGGCACAACCGCGACTACGCACCGACCTACTGGATCGGAACGGCGGGGCCGCCGCCGGAAGACGACGGCCCGATCGCCGACGATGGCGATGTCGACGTGGTCATCGTCGGCTCGGGTTATACCGGTCTCTCCTGCGCGATCCATCTTGCGAAGGAACACGGCATCAAGGCCACCGTGCTGGAGGCCAACACCGTGGCATGGGGTTGTTCCACCCGAAATGGCGGACAGGCGCAGATTTCATCGGGTCGCTTGAAACGCTCCGAATGGATCAAGCGCTGGGGCGTTGATGTCGCGAAGAAGATGCATGTCGAGGTCAGCGAAGCCTTCGACCTGTTCCGCGATCTGATCGGATCGGGCGAGTTCGACTGTGAGCCACAGGACGGCGGGCATTTTTACATCGCACACAAGCCGGGTGTGATGCCGCGGCTGGAGAAAGAGTCCGCCCTGCTGAACGACACGTTCGGCTATGCCTCGCGGGTCATGCCCCGTGAGGAACTGCACGAGAGATACGTGAAGGATCAGGAAGCATCGGGTGCCATGTACGAACCCGACGGCATTTCGATCCATGCCGCGAAGCTGGCCTTCGGTTATCAGGCTCTTGCCCGCAAACTCGGCGCGACGATCCATCCGGGCAGCCCGGTGATGGGCTGGAAAATCAGGGACGGCATCCATTTTCTGACGACGCCGGGAGGCATCGTGAAAGCCCGCGCGGTTGCCTTGGCGACCGCCGGCTATACGCCGCCGGGCCTCGACAAGCGCACGCGCCACCGCCTGATGCCGATCCTGTCCAACTCGATCGTCACTCGCCCGCTGACAGACGAAGAGGCGGAGCTCTGCGGATTTCAGACAAACTCTCCGCTCACCGACACGCGCACATTGCGGCACTACTATCGCCATCTGCCCGACGGGCGTGTGCAGATAGGCAGTCGCAGCGCCATCACGGGGCGCGATGCCGAGAACCCGAGGCATCTCGACCTCTTACGGAAGGGGCTGTCTCGCAAGTTCCCAGCGCTGGAAAACATTGAAATCGATTATTCATGGTGGGGCTGGGTCGATGTCAGTCACGACATGATGCCGCGCATCTTCCAGCCCGACCCGCAGCAGACGATCTACTATGCGATGGGCTATGGCGGAAACGGCGTGATGTATTCGGCCCAGGCGGGACGGCGCATGGCGCAAATGGTTGCCGGAAAGGCGCAGGGCCTTGACTTGCCGATCTTCACCTCGGCCCTGCCCAGTCACGGTGTCTTGACCCCGTTCCGCCGTATGGGCCTTCGGTTTTTGTACAAGTGGTATTATTTGAAGGACGAGAAATTCGTCAGTTGATACCGATTAATTCGTCAGTTGATACCGATTAAAGGGAGTCGCAATGACCGACGTTGTCGCCTTTTCCGGCCCGCCGCTCAGCGAGTCCGGGCGCCGTCTCGCCGATCTGCCCGACCGCGTTGTCGATGGCGATCCGCGGCATGTGACGCAGATGCGTTTCGAGAGTCCGGATGGCAAACTGGTCGCGGGCACATGGACCAGCACGCCGGGCAAGTGGCACGCCTTCGCCGACCGCGATGAGTTCTGCGTCATCCTGTCTGGTCACTGTCGTCTGATTGACGACAAGGGCCATGCCAAGACCTTTCGAAGTGGCGACTCGTTTTTAATTCCCAATGGCTTTCGCGGTTACTGGGAAGTGCTGGAAACGACCAAGAAGCACTTCGTCGTTCGCCACTATTCGTAATTTGAAGCAGATCGGGCCGGTCAGGCGCGCGACACCCCGGCGTCACACCACCTAGAGATTTCTTTCTAGGCCTTTTGGCAGAGATATGATTGCCGCGACTCGGCAAGCCCATTAGCCTGACGGCACAGGATATCACGGGCCGTTCAATTTACGGAGGTTTCCTTCATGACCCAAACCCTGCTGCGCGGTGCATTCTTGTGGGACGGCACCGGGCGTGAGCCGCTCGACGGGGCGCAAGTCCTGATCGAGGACGGCCGCATCAAGGAGATCTCCGGCGGCGAGATCACCGCGAGCGAGGCCCAGGTCGTGGAACTGGGCGGACGCACGCTGATGCCCGGGCTGATCGACGCGCACTTCCACGCGATCGCCGCGGACCCCGATATCGCCAAGCTCGAGGCCATGCCGCGCTCGCTGATCTATCAGCACGCGCGCAAGATTCTGGAAGCCGCCCTGATGCGCGGCTTCACCACGGTACGCGACGCCGGCGGCGCCGACTATGGCTTGGCCATGGCGGTGGAAAGCGGACTGATCGACGGCCCGCGCCTGTTCTACGCCGGCCGGGCCTTGTCGCAGACCGGCGGGCACGGCGATTTCCGCCCGTTCGAGCACGGCACGTTCTGCCTGTGCGGCCAGGGCAGCCTGTCGCTGACCCGGATCGCCGACGGCGTGGCCGAGGTGCGCCGGGCGGCGCGCGACGAGCTGCGCAAAGGCGCCACTCAGATCAAGATCATGGCCTCCGGCGGGGTCGCCTCGCCGTCCGATCCGATCTGGAACCTGCAGTATTCGGAAGAGGAGATCCGCGCCGCCGTCTGGGAGGCGCAATCCTGGCAGACCTACGTCATGGCGCACGCCTACACCGCCGATGCGATCCGCCGCTCGGTCGAATACGGCGTGCGCTCGATCGAGCACGCCAACCTGATCGATGTCGCAACCGCGACCTACTGTGCCGAGCAGGGCGCCTATGTGGTGCCGACCCTGGCGACCTACACCGCGCTCAAGCGCTTCGGCGGCGAGCTGGGCGCGCCGGACTCCATGCTCGGCAAGCTGGAAGATGTCCGCGGGGCGGGGCTGCGCTCGCTCGAGCTGCTGCGCGCCGCCAAGGTGAAGATCGGCTTCGGCACCGACCTGCTGGGCACTATGCACGACGAACAGCTGAGCGAATTCGCGATCCGCGCGGAGGCCCTGCCGATCCATCAGGTGCTGATGTCCGCCACCGCGATCAACGCCGAACTCCTGCAGCGCAGCGGCGAACTCGGCCGGGTCGCGCCCGGCGCCTTGGCCGATCTCATCGTGATCGACGGCAACCCGCTGCAGAATATCGGCCTTTTGAGCGGCCAAGGCGAGTCGATCGCGCTCATCATGAAGGGCGGCCGGATCTACAAGAATCAGCTTTGAAACCCGAATAGGTTGTATTCCAAGCGGCTTGTTCGAGTAGCCGCGCTCGTACTAGATTGTCTACCAATTCCGGCAGGATAGCCGGTCAATCAATTGGCGGCCGCCGGCCTTCGCGGGCGGAAGCGATGAACGCAACAGGGAGATGAAAATGCGCTTACGACAGGGGCTGCTTGCGGCCGGCGCCGCGGTTTTGCTGACCTTCGCCCAGGGAGCCGAGGCCAAGACCTTCAAATGGGCCTTCCAGGGCGACGTCCAGACCATGGATCCCCATGGCCTGTTCGAGACCATGACCCTCGGCTTTCAGGCGAATATCTATGAGGGGCTGGTCGCCCGGGACAAGGACATGAACCTGATCCCGGCACTGGCCACCAAGTGGGAGAACGTCGAGCCGACGGTCTGGCGATTCCACCTGCGCAAGGACGTCAAGTTCCAGAACGGCAACGCCTTCGACGCCGACGACGTGCTGTTCTCGGTCGAGCGCATCCGTTCCGAAGGTTCGGACATGAAGGTCGTGGCCGGCCTGATCAAGGAAACCAAGAAGATCGACGACCACACGGTCGACCTGATCACCGACCAGCCGAATCCGATCCTGCCCGACCAGCTCGGTATCTTCTACATCATGGACAAGGAATGGTCGGCCGAGCACAACACCTCGACCGCGACCAACGTGAAAGGCGGCGAGGAAGGCAACTTCGCCAATCTCAACGCCAACGGCACCGGTCCTTTCATGCTCAAGGAACGGCAGCCGGACGTGAAGACCCTTCTGGTGCCGAACCCCGGCTGGTGGGGCAGCATGGACAGCAACATCACCGAAGCCGTCTTCACCCCGGTCGGCCAGGACGCCACCCGGGTCGCGGCGCTGATCGCCGGCGACGTGCACATGGCCTATCCGATTCCAGTCCAGGACTGGGACCGCCTCGAGCAGGCCGCCGGCGTCAAGCCGCTGACCGGACCGGAGGCGCGCACCATCTTCCTCGGCTTCGACCAGGACCGCGACGAACTGCTCTATTCCAACGTCAAGGGCAAGAATCCCTTTAAGGACCGGCGCGTGCGCCAGGCCTTCCTGCTGGCGATCGATATCGAGGCGATTCGCGACAAGGTCATGCGCGGCGCTTCCTGGCCGTCCAATCTCATGGTCGCGCCGCAGATCAACGGCTGGACCAAGGAACTGAACCAGCGTCCGAAGGCCGACGTCGCCAAGGCCAAGGCGCTGATGGCTGAGGCCGGCTATCCGGACGGCTTCGAGGTCACCATGGATTGCCCGAACGACCGCTACGTCAACGACGAGCGGATCTGCCAGGCGTCGGCCTCGATGCTGGCCAAGGTCGGCGTCAAGGTCAGCGTGCTGGCCCAGACCAAGTCGAAGTACTTCGCCAAGGTGCTGGCCCAGAACGGCTACGACACCAGCTTCTTCCTGCTTGGCTGGACGCCGTCGACGTTCGATAGCCACAACCCGATTTCGTCCTTGATGGCCTGCCGGGTCGACGGCAAGGGCGCTTTCAATCTGGGCGGCTATTGCAACCAGCGGGTCACCGAGCTGACCGATTTGATCCAGGTCGAGACCGACCCGGGCAAGCGCCAGGCGTTGATCGACGAGGCCTTCAAGATCCATGCGGACGAAGTCGGCCATATTCCCCTGCACCAGCAGCCGCTGTCCTGGGGGGTGAGCGACAAGGTCGATCTGGCCCAGCGGCCGGACAACGTGTTCGACCTGCGCTACGCGGTCGTCAAATAGGCGGCAAGCAACCGGGGAGCCCGGGCCCGGTGCCCGGGCACCCTTACTTGCCGCCCGGCCGTCATGCTTCACCCCTCGACAGGCTCGGGGTGAGGAGGCTCGGCACGAGGACCCTACCCTGAGCTTGTCTAAGGGTGGAATCCGGGCCTCGGGCCGTTAGAAGCAGGTCAGGAGCCGCGATGTTAGCCTTCGTGATCCGCCGTTTGCTGCAGTCCGTCGTGGTCATGCTGACGGTCGGGCTGATCGCCTTCTCCTTGTTCAACTACGTGGGCGATCCGATCAACAACATGGTCGGCCAGGACACCAGCCTCGAGGATCGGGCGAAGCTGCGCGAGACCCTGGGGCTGAACGATCCCTTCGTGGTGCAGTACGGCCGCTATCTGGTGCGCGCGGCCCAGGGCAACTTCGGCATCTCCTATCGGCACCGGCAGCCGGTCGCCAAGCTGATCGCCGAACGCCTGCCGGCCACGCTGGAGCTCTCGATCGTCGCGGCGATCCTGGCGCTGGTGATCGGCGTGCCCATGGGGGTCTATACGGGCCTGCACCGCGAGGGCTTTCTTTCCAAGCTGTTCATGACCCTGTCGCTGATCGGCGTCTCGCTGCCGACCTTCCTGATCGGCATCCTCTTGATTCTGGTGTTCGGCGTCTGGCTGCGCTGGCTGCCGACCTTCGGCCGCGGCGAGGTTCTGGTCCTGGGCTGGTGGACCACCGGGTTCCTCACGGTCGGCGGACTTAAAGCCCTGATCATGCCGGCGATCACCCTGGCGCTGTTCCAGATGACCTTGATCATGCGCCTCGTGCGCTCGGAAATGCTCGAGGTCCTGCGCACCGACTACATCAAGTTCGGCCGCGCCAGAGGGCTCACCGACCGGGCGATCAATTTCGGCCACGCGCTCAAGAACACCCTGGTGCCGGTGATCACCATCACCGGCCTGCAGCTGGGCTCGATCATCGCCTTCGCAATCATCACCGAAAGCGTGTTCCAGTGGCCGGGCATGGGCCTGTTGTTCATCCAGGCGATCAACGAGGTCGATATCCCCGTGATGGCCTCCTACCTCATGATGATCGCCTTCTTCTTCGTCGCCATAAACCTGATCGTCGACCTCTTGTATTACGTGGTCGATCCGCGCCTGCGGGTCGACCGCGCGGTCGCCGGCGGACACGGCTGAGATGGCGAGCCAGAGCGAAGTCACCCCGCGGGCCGGTCTCGGGCGCCACTTCGTCGACGCGGTCAGGCGCTTCTTCGACGGCGACGTCTGGTATTCCTTCAAGCGCTCGCCCTTGACCATCGTGGCCGCCCTGATCACGGTGACCTTCATGGGTGCCGCGCTGTTCGCGCCCTGGGTCGCGCCGCACGACCCCTTCGACCTGTCGCAGGTCGACCTGCTCGACGCCTTCATCCCGCCGGTCTGGGAAAGCAACGGCGACGTTCGCTTCCTGCTCGGCACCGACGACCAGGGCCGCGGCATCCTCTCGACCATCATCTACGGCGCGCGAATCTCGCTCGGCGTGGGCTTCGCCTCGGTCATCTTCGCCATGTTCATCGGCATCGGCCTGGGCCTCTTGAGCGGCTATGTCGGCGGCACCCTGGATGCCTTCATCATGCGCATCGCCGACGTGCAGCTCAGCTTTCCGGCGATCCTGATCGCGCTGCTGATCGACGGCGTGGCGCGCGGCCTGCTGCCGCGCGACATGCACGACGAGGTGTGGTTCTACGTCCTGGTCTTCGCCATTGGTATCTCGGGCTGGGTCCAGTATGCCCGCACGGTGCGCGGCTCGACCCTGGTCGAGAAGAACAAGGAGTACGTCCAGGCGGCCCGCGTGATCGGCGTGTCGCCGGCCCTGATCATGCTGCGCCACGTGCTGCCCAACGTCATGGGGCCGGTTCTGGTGATCGCGACGATCCATCTGGCGATCGCCGTCATCACCGAGGCGACGCTGTCGTTCCTGGGGGTCGGCGTGCCGGCGACCTCGCCGTCGCTCGGCACCTTGATTCGGGTCGGCAACGACTTCCTGTTTTCCGGCGAGTGGTGGATCACGATCTTCCCGGGCGCGGCGCTGGCGATCCTGGTCCTGGCGGTCAACCTGCTGGGCGACTGGCTGCGCGACGCCCTCAATCCGAAGCTGCGGTGACCGGGCCGATGGGGGAGCGTTAGCGGAGATGGCAGCGCCACGACGCCGCAACCGGCCGCTGCTCCAGGTCGAGGACCTGCGGATCGAGATTCCGACCCGCAAGGGCGCCCTGGTCGCCGTCGACGGGGTGTCGTTTCACATCGAGGAGGGCGAGGTGCTGGGCGTGGTCGGCGAGTCGGGTGCCGGCAAGTCGCTGACCGGCGCCGCGATCATCGGGCTCCTGGAGCCGCCGGGCCATATCGCCGGCGGCCGCATCGTGTTCGAGGGCGAACGCATCGACGACCTGCCCTACGAGCGCATGCGCCGCCTGCGCGGGGCCAAGATCGGCATGGTGTTCCAGGACCCCCTGACCAGCCTCAATCCGCTCTACACCATCAATCAACAGCTGACCGAGACGATCCGCACCCACACCGAGCTGGGCGAAAAGGCCGCCCGGTCGCGCGCCATCGAACTGCTCGGCGAGGTCGGCATCCCGGCGCCCGAGCGGCGCATCGACCAGTACCCGCACCAGTTTTCCGGCGGCATGCGCCAGCGGGTCGTGATCGCGCTGGCGCTGGCGGTCAACCCGCGCCTGATCGTCGCCGACGAGCCGACCACGGCGCTCGACGTCTCGATCCAGGCGCAGATCATCGCGCTCCTGAAGCGCCTGTGCCGCGAGCACGGCACGGCGGTCATGCTGGTGACCCACGACATGGGCGTGATCGCCGAGACCGCCGACCGGGTCGCCGTGATGTACGCCGGGCGGATCGCCGAAATCGGCCCGGTCCAGCAGGTGATCCGCCACGCCCGCCATCCCTATACCCTGGGCCTGATGGGTTCGATCCCGACAATCGGCCACGAGGTCGAGCGGCTGACCCAGATCGATGGCGCCATGCCGCGGCTGACCGAAATCCCCCGCGGCTGCGCCTTCAACCCGCGTTGTCCCAAGGCGTTTGCCCGCTGCCACGTGGAGCGGCCGGAACTGCTGCCCGCGGGCCAGACCGAAGCGGCCTGCTGGCTCTACGAGGCGCCCGCGCAAAGGACCGGCAGCGATGGCTGAGGCGCTTCGGTCGCAGACCGGCGCCGGCGGCGACCAGGCACTGGTCAGGGTCACGGACCTGGCCAAATACTTCGACGTCTCGCCGCCGTTCCTGAACCGTGTCCTGCAAGGTCAGCGCCGGGCCGTGCTCAAGGCGGTCGACGGCATCAGCTTCGAGATCCCCAGGGGCAAGACCTTCAGCCTGGTCGGCGAGTCGGGCTGCGGCAAGTCGACCGTGGCGCGCCTGGTGGTCGGCCTCTACGCGGCGACGCGCGGGCGGATCGCGTTCGACGGGGTCGAGCTCGGCGCGCTCAAGCGCCGGTCCGAGATGGCGCCGGTGCGCCGCCGCCTGCAGATGATCTTTCAGGATCCCTACGCCAGCCTGAACCCGCGCTGGCGGGTCGCCGACATCGTCGCCGAGCCGATCCGCGCCCACGGTCTGTCGAACGACAAGGCGGCGATCCTCGACCGGGTCGGCGAGCTGCTGCGTCAGGTCGGTCTGGCGCCGGTCGACGGCGAGAAGTTCCCGCACGAGTTCTCCGGCGGCCAGCGCCAGCGCATCTCGATCGCCCGGGCGCTGGCCAGCCAGCCGGAGTTTCTGGTCTGCGACGAGCCGACCTCGGCGCTCGACGTCTCGGTGCAGGCCCAGATCCTCAACCTGATGAAGGCGCTGCAGCGCAGCTTCGGCCTCACCTACCTGTTCATCAGCCACGATTTGGCGGTGGTCTACTACATCTCCGACACCGTCGGGGTGATGTACCTGGGCCGCCTGGTCGAGTGGGCCGACGCCAAGTCGCTGTTCGCCCGGCCACGGCACCCCTATACCCGCATGCTGCTCGACGCCATCCCCGACCTCGAGATGTCGGGCCGGCAGCGCACGCCGGTCGCCGGCGAGGTGCCGAATCCGATCACCCCGCCAACCGGCTGCCACTTCCATCCGCGCTGCCCCTTCGCCAACGAGCGCTGCCGGCGCGAGGCGCCGAAGGCGATCAAGATCGCGGTCGGCGAGGTCGCCTGCCACGCGGTCGAGGAGGGGCGCCTGCCGGACGCGGAGGTCAAGGCCCCGCCGACGCTGCCGGAGGGCTAGGGGCGAGTGGTTTGGGCCCAACACAACTGTCATTGCCGGGCCCCGCTTCGCGCCCTGCTCCGCAGCCCGGCAATCCGGGAGCGGCCGGCAACCCTGGATGCCCGGGTCAAGCCCGGGCGCGACAAGGTCGGTGATGTCCAAGGCTTCGGGACTCGTACCAACGAGCCAATGAATAGGGACATCGCGGCATGGCCCTCATGCTTCGACAAGCTCGGCATGAGGTTCCTGCCGCGGCCCGAAGACGCGTCAGTCCCGCCCGTAGCTGTCCTCGAAGCGTTCGATGTCGTCCTCGCCCAGGTAGTCGCCGGACTGGACCTCGACGATGTGCAAGGGCTCGCTACCCGGGTTGCGCAGGCGGTGCACGGTACCCTTGGGGATGTAGGTCGACTGGTTGGTTTCCAGGGTGAAGACCTCGTCGCCCTTGGTGACCTCGGCGGCGCCGCGCACCACCACCCAGTGTTCGGCCCGGTGCTCGTGGCGTTGCAGCGAGATGCTGGCGCCCGGCTCGATCACCAGGCGCTTGGCCTGGAAACCGGCGTCCGCGTCGATCGTCTCGTAGGAGCCCCACGGCCGATAGACCTTGGTATGCAGCTCGTGTTCGCTGCGCCCGGCCGCCTTCAGGCGCTCGACCACCTTGCGCACCTCCTGGGCACGTTCGCGCGGGCAGACCAGGACGGCATCCTTGGTGACCACGACGACCAGGTTCTCGGCCCCGACCACGGCGAGCAACCGGGCCTCGCTGTGCAGATAGCTGTTCGCGCAGTCCAGCGCGATCACGTCGCCGGACAGGGCGTTGTCCCCGTCACCGGCCTTGGCGACCTGCCATAGGCTGTCCCAGGAGCCGACGTCGGTCCAGCCGATATCGACCGGGACCACCGCCGCCCGGTCGGTCTTCTCCATGACCGCGGTGTCGATCGAGACGGCCGGCGCCGCGGCGAAGGCCGCGGCGTCGAGGCGCAGGAAATCCAGGTCCCGCGCGGCCCCGGCCAAGGCGGTTCGGCAGGCCTCGACCATGGCCGGCTCGAGCCTTGTCATCTCTTCGATCAGACGGCCGGCGGCAAAGAGGAACATGCCGCTGTTCCAGACATAGTCGCGGCTCGCCAGATAGCCCTCGGCGGTCGCCCGGTCCGGCTTCTCGACAAAGCGACCGACGCGGTAGCAGCCAGCCGTACCGTCGAGGGCCTCGGCGCGTCGGATATAGCCGTAGCCGGTTTCGGGCCGGTCCGGCGTCACGCCGAAGGTGACCAGCCAGCCCTTGGCGGCGGCCCCGGCGGCCCGGTCCACGGCCGCCAGGAATGCCTTGCGATCGGCGATGTGATGGTCCGAGGGCAGCAGCAGCATGAGCCCCTCCGGATCGCGTTCGGCCAGCATCAGGGCCGCGACGCAGGCGGCCGGCGCGGTGTTGCGCGCCACCGGCTCCAGCAGTATCTCATCGGCGGCGGCCTTTTGCGTCCGCAGTTCCTCGGCCACCAGGAAGCGGTGCTCCTGGTTGCAGACAACCAGCGGCGGCAGAAACCGGTCCGGACCCGCGGTGCGCGCGACCGTTTGCCGCAGCAGGCTGCGGTCGCCGAGCAAGGGCAGGAGCTGCTTGGGATAGAGCGCCCGCGACCGCGGCCAGAGCCGGGTGCCGGCGCCGCCGGAAAGGATCACTGGACGTATCTTAGATTTGGCCATCACCGGTTCCTTCCGGGGCCTTGCTAGCCCAATCGGCGGTCGAGGCCAAGGGCTCTTGGCTTCGGCAGGTTTTGATCCAGGTCAAGGAACCGAGGGTCCGGTTCTGGTCTCCTGTATCCGCAAGATGGAGGACGAATAGGCTATGACATTCAAGAACCTGCTGGTCCATGTCGACAACAGCGACGCCTGCAAGGGGCGCATTGCCGCCGCTTTGACCCTGGCAGAGGCCCACGATGCCCACCTGACGGGCCTTGCGCTGGCCGCCGAGTTCTCCATGCCGACCTATATCGGCAGTCAAATGCCGGTCGCGGTGCTGGAATTGCAGCGCGAGCAGGCGGTCAGCCAGGCGGAGGAGGCCGTCCAGCGATTCGAAAAGGCACTGTCGAAGAGCGGCCGCAAGGGCGAGAGCCGAATCGTCTCCTGCCTCGACGTCGACGCCGCCGCGATCATCGCCCTGCACGGACGCCACAGCGACCTGGTTGTCCTGGGCCAGGCCGAGCTCGAAAAGACCTCCGGCCAGGCCCGTCATCTGGTCGAGGAAGTCACCCTTTCGGCGGGCCGGCCGACGCTGGTGGTGCCCTATATCGGGGCGGCCAAGACTCTCGGCCGGCGGGTCCTTGTCGCCTGGAATGTCGGCCGCGAGGCGACGCGCGCGCTCAACGACGCGCTGCCGATACTGAAGCTGGCCGAATCCGTCACCGTGCTTTCGATCAATCCACGGGAAGGCTATGGCAGGCACGGCGAGGAGCCCGGCGCTGATATCGCGCTGCACCTGGCACGCCACGACGTCAGTGTCGAGGTGCAGCGAACCCAGGTGGCCGATATCGATATCGGCGAGGCCTTGCTGTCGCGCTTGGCGGATGCCGGAAGCGACCTTCTGGTGATGGGTGCCTATGGTCATTCGCGCCTGCGCGAGTTCGTGCTCGGTGGCGTGACCCGGACCCTTCTGGCGGAGATGACGGTGCCGGTCCTGATGTCCCACTAGCGGGACGGGCTCCCGGCCTAGGCGGCTTCGTTCTTCAGCTTGGCGACGGCCGCGCGCCGCTTTTTCCTGGCGCGTTTGCTTTCGCCTTCGGCGGCCGCCCGATGCTTGTCGTAGAACGCCTTGAAACGGCCCTGATAGAGACCCTTGCCCTGGGCCAACTGGATCATCTGGGGATGGCCGCCGTCGCCCTCGAGCTCGATCAGAACCGGCCCCTGGCCGGTGATCGCCACGTCCCAGCCCTGGACGTGGCAGTTCGGCAGGGCCTTCGCGCCTCTCAGGCAGCAGTCCCTGACCTCCGGCCAAAGCGGCAACTGGGCGTCGAGCAGACGGGCGCCGCTGTCGGGATGGGTCTCGACCTCGACCAGATCCGGTCCGGCGCCGCGGACCACGCGATCGACCCGGCCGGTTTCGGGGTCGACCGCGGCCAAGAGGTTGCCGGCGCGCCAGAAGTTGTCCGCCGGATTGTCGCCGACCGAGATCTTCCAGGAGGCGCGCAGGATCTCCGGGCCCTCGGAATCCTGGATCAGAAAGACCCGGAAGCTTGACATGTGTCCGCCGCACAGCTCGGCCAGCTTCGGATGCAGCGTCAGGCGCCGCTGGAAGCAATAGCCTTCGTCGAGATAGCCGGCGATCGCCGCGACGAAGACCTCGACGCCGACCTCGCGCCCGTCCGCCAGTCGAAGACGGTCCGAGGCCGGATCGAAGGAATCGACCGAGGCAACCGCCAGGCTGTTCGTGCTGCCGGCCGGTTTCGAGAAGAGCGGATAGTTCGCGCCGTCGCGCAGGAACCCGGCCACCGCCTCGGCATCGCGCAATGCGGTCGCGTCGCCGCATTCCCGAAAGCGGTGAAAGATCGCGAGGGTGGTTGGGACCGGAAGGCCGAAGCCGGCGAGCAGGGCGCCCGCCACCAGCTTGTCGGCGGTGATGTGGACCCAGGCGTTCTTCAGAAAATTGACGTCGAGTTCCAGGCTCGCCTGCTTTCCGAAGAACGTCGTCTTGTCGTCCCAGCTATAGCGCTCGTCGTTGTAGAGCTGATAGTAGAGGTACTCGTGCGGCTCGAGGTTCCCGACCCCGCGCGACAGCCCGTAGATTTCCTTGACCGCCGCGAAGTAGCTCTTGCCGTGCTTCTCGTGGGCCAGCTTCAGGCATTCGGCAAAGTCGAACTGCTTGTCGATTCGCGCCTCGTCGAGGAACAGCTTGTCTGTGGTCATGGGATCGCGGCCTCGATTGCCTGTCGCGCAAAGGGGCCGGTGCCCGGCCGCCGGCGGGAGTCGCGCACCGGACACGAGCCCAAGGTTTTGTGAAGCAAAAGGCTTAAGAGTTCATTGAAGACAGGGCCGGCTCGCACTACCCTTTGCGCTCGCCGTCGCAAGGGGGAGAGCCGCTATGGCCGTGATCAACCGAATCGCCGAGTTTCACGAAGAAATCGCCGCTTGGCGCCGTGATCTGCATGCCCATCCCGAGACCGCTTTCGAGGAGCGGCGCACCTCGGATTTCGTCGCCGAAAAGCTGGCCGAATGGGGTATCGAGGTGCACCGCGGCCTGGCCGAGACCGGCGTGGTCGGCGTGCTCGCCGGGCGCCGCGACAACGGCCGCCGGATCGGCCTGCGCGCCGATATGGACGCGTTGCATATCCACGAGCAGAACAACTTCGCGCACCGCTCCCTGAACGACGGCCGGATGCACGCCTGCGGCCACGACGGCCATTCCGCCATGCTGCTGGGCGCCGCCAAGTATCTGGCCGAAACGCGCAACTTCGACGGCACGGTCTACCTGATCTTCCAGCCGGCCGAGGAGAACGAGGGCGGCGGCCGGGTCATGGTCGAGCAAGGCCTGTTCGAAAAGTTCCCGGCCGAAGCGGTCTTCGGCCTGCACAACAAGCCCGGCCTGCCGGTCGGCGAGATCGCGCTCAGGTCCGGTCCGGCCATGGCCGCCTTCGACATCTTCGAGGTCACCGTGACCGGCCAGGGGTCCCACGCGGCCATGCCGCACCAGGGCATCGATCCGGTCGTGGTCGCCAGCCAAATCGTGACCGCCCTGCAGACCATCGTCAGCCGCCGCAGCGACCCCTTGGATACCGTGGTGGTCAGCGTGACCCAGTTCCACGCCGGGGATACCTGGAACGTGATTCCCAACGAGGCGGTGCTGCGCGGCACGGTCAGGACCTTCAAGACCGAGTTGAGCGAGCGGGTCGAGGCCGACATCCGGCGCCTCGCCGCGGGCATCGCCGAGGCTCACGGGGCCAGTGTCGCGCTTGGCTACGAGCGGCGCTACCCGGCGCTGGTCAACACGGAAAGCGAAAGCGCCCTTGCCGCCCGGGTCGCCGGCGACGTGGTCGGCACGGCCCGGGTCGCGCCGGACGCCGAACCGATGATGGGCTCGGAAGATTTCGCCTTCATGCTGCAGGCCAAGCCGGGCTGCTATATCTGGCTCGGCAACGGCGAGGAGGGCGGGCCCGGCGGCTGCTCGCTGCACAACCCGCACTACGACTTCAACGACGAGGCGGCGGTGATCGGCGCCAGCTACTGGGCCCGTCTGGTCGAGACCGCCATGCCGAAACAGGGCTGAGCGCGCGTCGCGGCTATTCCCAGCCGATCGTCTGGTAGCCCTTGTCGCTCAGGCAGCGGTTGACGAAGTTCTTGTAGACCGGGGTCGGTTCGTTCGACTTCATCAGGCCGCGGAACAATCCGCCGACCGCGCCGCCGACACCGCCGGCGGCCGCGCCGCGCCCGGCACTGCCGAAGATCGCGCCGACCGCCGCGCCGCCGGCCGCGCCGACGCCCGCGCCGACCGCGGTGTTGGTCGCCACGCCGGCGGCCTGGTCCGAATCGTGCCCGGCCTGGTCGGCCATGGCCATGCAGGCCTCGACGTCCGCTTCGGCGACCTCGGCGCCCACGTAGTCGTAGTAGTCATCCGGATAGAGCACGGGTTGCGGCGAACCGCAGCCGGCCAGAAGGCCGGCGAGCAGCAGAGCCGCGGCGCCGGCCATTACTTTGCAGCGCAAGATCATGTCACCTCCGTAGCACTGGAGTCGGTTCGCCATCTATACCAAACCTCACGGTCAAAGCCCCGTGGTTTTAGCCCTGCACCGCTTTCGGGTCGAGCGCGTCCTGCAGGCCGTCGCCCAGGAAGTTGAAGGCGATCACGGTCACGAAGATCAGCAGGCCGGGCCAGACGGCGAGCGCCGGCGCCGACCAGATCAGCTCCTGCGCCCCGGTCAGCATGTTGCCCCAGGAGGCGGTCGGCGGCTGGATGCCGAGGCCGAGGAAGCTGAGCACCGATTCCAGGAGGATGATGTTGCCGACCGAGAGCGTGGTGGCGACGATGATCGGCGAGACCACGTTGGGCAGGATGTGCACCAGCATGATCCGCAGGTGCCCGGCGCCTAGCCCCTCGGCGGCGCGCACGAACTCGCGCGTGCGCATCGACAGGGTCGCGCCGCGCACCAGGCGCGCCACCGTGGTCCAGCCGACCAGGGCGATCAGCAGCACGATGCGGTAAAGGCTGATGTTCTCGGAGCCCGCCAGGGTCTCGGGCAGACCCAGCTTGTTCAGGTCGACCGCCGCCAGCACGATCAGCAGGGGCAAGAGCGGCAGGGCGATGATGCCGTCGGCGAAGCGCATGACGAAAGCATCCAGCCAGCCGCCGTGATAGCCGGCCAGCAGGCCGAGCAGGGTGCCGATCAGCGCCGCGCAGAGGGCGGCCGCGATGCCGACCAGCAGCGACACCCGGCCGCCGTAAAGCAGGCGCAGCAGAAGGTCGCGGCCCAGCTCGTCGGTGCCCAGCCAGTGGCTCGCCGAGGGGGCCAGGAAGCGTCCGAGCAGGTTCACCTTGTTGGCGTCGAGGCCCAGGGCCCACTCGACCAGCGGCGCGGCCAGGGAGACCGAGACCAGGACGCCGAGCACGACGAGGCTGCCGAGCGCCAGGTGGTGCTGCAGGAAACGGCGCCAAAGGATCGCCCGGATCGAGCGCGGCGGCCCGGCGGCTTGGCCGGCGTCCGCGGCCAGCTGGTATGGCTCCGAACCGCTCATCGGTAGGAGATCCGCGGGTCGAGCCAGGCATAGGTCAGGTCGGCCAGGAGGTTGGCGAGCAGCGTCGTCAGGGTCGCGAGCAACAGGCCGATCAGCGCCAGGTTGAAGTCGTTGCCCATGATGGCGTCGTAGATCGCCTTGCCCATGCCGAGCCAGCCGAACATGGTCTCGGTGATCAGCGCGCCGGAGAAGAGCGCGCCGAAATTGAGCGCCAGGATCGTCACCACTGGGATCATGGCGTTGCGCAGAACGTGGCCCACGATCACCTGCCGGCGGCTCAGGCCCTTGGCCCGCGCGGTGCGCACATAGTCCTGCCTGAGCGCCTCGATCGTGGCCGCGCGGACGAAGCGGATGATGCCGCCGACGGTTACCAGGGTCAACGCCGCGACCGGCAGCACGAGATGGCTGGCTCGGCTCCACCATCCGGCATCGCCCATGCCGCCGGCCGGCAGCCATCCGAGCACCACCGCGAACAGGATGATCAGCAGGATCGCCAGCCAGAAGGGCGGCACCGAGATGCCGGCGAATGCGACCATGTTGATGGTGTTGTCGAGCGCCGACTGCGGCTTCAATGCCGCGATGACGCCGGCCGGCAGGGCGATCGCCAGGGCGAGCGCGAAGCTCAATCCCATGAGCAGGACCGTATTGCCGAGCGCCGGTCGCAGCACTTCCAGGACCGGCCGGGCATGGATCCGGGAATAGCCGAGATCGCCGGTGAAGGCGGCCGAAAGCCAATTGAGATAACGCTCGGCGATTGGCCGGTCGAGGCCGTAGAGCGCCTTGAGCCGGGCCGCGTCCTCCGGCGTCAGCTTCGGATCCGCGGTGATCATGAGGTCGATCGGGTCGCCCGGCATGAGGCCGATCAAGCCATAGATCAGAAACGACATGATCAGCAGGACGATCGCCGACTCGATGAGACGTTGCGTTATGTAGCGGAGCATGAATCAGATGTCAGAAGTCAGAAGTCAGAAGTCAAAAGCATTTCCAGCCGTCGCCAGGAATTTGTCCACTGACTTCTGACTTCTGACTTCTGATTTCTGTCATCTGTCGACCCGTCGCCATTCCTCGATCCAGTGGGTGGTGGTGAACTGATGGCCGGTCGGACGCAGGCCGTCGAGCCATTTCGGCAGGACGTAGGCGTTGGCGCGCCAGTACAGCGGGATCACCGGCAGGTCTTCGGTATAGAGCTTCTGCAAGCGCTGCCACAGGAGCTTGCGCGCGTCGCGGTCGAGCTCGATCTCGATGGCATCGATCAGGCGGTCCATCTCCGGGTTCCGGTAGCCGGTGTTGTTCTGGCCCGACCAGTTGTTCGCCTCGGTCGGGATCATGTCGGAATAGAGCGTCGTGCGCGGCACGTTCTCGGGGCTCGACAGCCAGGCGAACATGGCCATGGCCTTGAACTTGCGCTTGGTGACCGTCTCGCCGAAAAACACCCGGGCCGGTTCGTTCTTGATGCGCACGTCGATGCCGACCTGGCGCCACATGCTTTGCAGCACCTGCTCGACCAGCTCGCGGGTCCGATTGCCGGCCGTGGTGCCGAGTTCGAGGGTCAGGCGATCGCCCTTGGTGTTGTGCCGGATCTTCTGCCGCAGCACGTTCCAGCCGGCCGCGTCGAGCAGCCGCGCCGCCTCGGCGGGATCGTAGGGATACTTGCGGATGTCGTCGCTGTAGACCCAGTCGAGCGGGCTGACCGAGGCGTGGGCGGGCGGCTGGCGTCCCTCGAACAGCTGCTGGCTGAGCGCCTCGCGGTCGATCGCGTGGATCAGGGCCCGGCGCACCCGGATGTCCTTGAGGACCGGGTTGTCCAGGTTGAGGTCGATGTGCTCGTAGATCAGCCCCGGCTTGTAGACGATGTTGAACTGCTTGCCGTGGCGCTTCTCGAAGGCGAGCGCCTGGTCGACCGTGAGGCCGAGGTCGCCCGAGATCATGTCGATCGCACCGGACAAGAGATTGGCCTCGAGGGCCGCCGTGTTCTCGATCACCCGCACGACGATCCGGTCGAAGGCCGGCTCACCGCCGTACCAGGTGGGATTGGGGACCAGCGCGATGTGCGAGCCTGAGACGAATTCGTCGATTCGATAGGGTCCGAAGTAAAGGCCCGGGTTGGTCGGCTCGGCATCGAAGGTGGTGCGGTTGCGGTACTGCGCCGGGTCCGACTCGAAAATCGGCCGCTCGATGTGCGCCGGCAGCAGGTCTAGCGCGCCGGAGGCGGGATAGGTGTAGGTGATGCGATCGACGTGCATGGTGAAGCGCTTGTCGTCGATCCGGTCGATCGAGAGGATGCGGCGGTAGACCTCGTTGCTGGCGACGCCGGACTGGGGGTGACGGCCGACCTCCCAGGTGAAGATCACGTCGTCCGTCGTCACCGGCCTGCCGTCGCCCCAGGTGGCCCTGGGGTGCAGGCTATAGGTCACCGCGATGCCCTGGCCGCCGTCGGGGGTTTTCTCGGGCACCGCCAGGCCGTTCTCGATGGTCGGCAGCTCCGTGCACAGCATGCAGGTGAGCTGCCAGTCGTGGTCGTAGGCGGTAACCGGCCGCCGGGTCATGGCCAGGACGTAGGACTTGGCCAGCATGGAGTCGATGTTGGGGTTCATGGTCGAGGGGAACTGCGTGATGCCGATCTTGAGCTCGCCGGCGCCGCCCGCCTCGGCCGGCTGCGGCGTCCAGACGGCCAGCCCCAGGCTCAAGAGGGCCAAGAACAAAGTTCGCATGCGGGTCTCCCAACGCTCGACGACTCGGCGTGAGATCCTAACCGACCTTGGGCCACCTGCGAACCTGGAACTGCGCGGCCGCCGCCACCCCCGACCCCGGCAGGCCGGCGGGAGCGACGGTCCTCGCCTCGAGCGCTTGCCCTCAGCGGCGCGGCGCGAGCCGGTCGCCGCTCCTGTTCCCGAGCAGCAAGGCGTCGCGTGTCCGTCGATCGGGTGGCCTCGGGCTGATGGAAGCGGTGCCCGAACGAGCCATCAAGCGGGCACGCGCTCGGCTGGGACTTCCTGAAACAGCAATCTTTCCCGCGGCAAGACCAGAGACACCGTCGTGCCTTCGCCGAGTTTGCTCTGGATCTCCAGAAAGCCGCCGTGCAGTTCGATGAAGGACTTGACCAGCGATAGCCCAAGACCGGTGCCACGGTAACTCTTTCTGTACGGGGTTTCGGTCTGATAGAAACGTTCCGCCACCCGTGGGATCTCCGCCTCGGCAATACCGATGCCGGTGTCGGCAATGGTAATCCTCAAGGGACCTTCGCCGCCGTAGCTCGCGCGCACGCTCACCCGTCCGTTCTCAGGCGTGAACTTCAACGCATTCGAAAGCAGGTTGACCACCATCTGCTTCAGCAACGTTTCGTCGCCCCAGACATCGGGCAGGTCAGGGGCGACTTCGGTGGTTATCGTGATGACGCCGGTTTGGGCGCGTTGCCCGGTGAGGCGCAAACAGGTCTCGATCAGTTGATCGATCCGCACGCTTTGCTCTTGCAACGTCAGCTTGCCGGTCTCGATCTTGGAAACATCGAGCACGTCATTGATGATCTCGAGGAGATGCTGGCCGCTGTTGTGAATGTCGTCGGCGTACTCACGGGAAACGGTTTCATCCAGTGCAGCGGCACTTTCGCTCCTCAGGATACTGGCGAAGCCGAGGATCGAGTTCAGCGGCGTGCGCAACTCGTGGCTCATGTTGGCGAGAAATTCCGTCTTCGCCCGATTGGCCAGCTCGGCCTGTTCCTTGGCGGCGCGCAACCGCCTTTCCGTCCGGTCTCGCTCAACGATACTCTTGAAAATCATCGAGCCGGCAATAGCCGCGCTCACCAGCAGAAGCCCGAGCAACCCGCCGGCCGCCGCCGCGAAACCACGCCGGTGCATGCCGACATGAGGCCCGATGTTCACATGAAGTTCGACCGCGCCTCGGAAGTCGGCGCCCTCGATCAGAGGCAGATAGGCTTCGGCGAAATGAGCGACCGGACCGCCCGATTGGTCCAGATGGATCTCGACGTTGGTGCCCCCGCGGGCGATCCGACGCCATTCATAGGAATTCGCATAGCTGGTGCCGAGGTCGTCCGCCATCGAGGCGAGGATCACCGTCCCGTCCGCGGCGTAGATCTTGTAGCGGAAAACATCACCCAACTCCGTGGCCAGACGCAGGACGTGCTCGGACTCGTGCGACAGGTCGCCGCCCGAAGCGAGGTTCTCCAGATCGATCGACTGCTCGATCTTCGTGGCCCATCGAACGGCGGCGTGGTGGGCTACCTGGCGAAGCAAGCTGTCATTGACCCACGACAACCAGAACAGCGCCAACCCGATTCCGGTGATGACGACCGCTCCGACGACCAGCGGCAGCCGCTTGGCCGTCCAGCCAAGAGCGTTGGAATCGGCGCGATCGAGCCCTTCCGGGTCGGAGTCGGACGCCCCGGCCCCGATCTTTCGCCAAAGTTTCTTTATGCGAGCTTCCGGGCGCAAAGGCCAAGCCTTGATCAATGTGACATATTCTACGACTATTCTTTATCAACTATAATAAACGCTTAAAAGCGCCCTGGACCGGGGCGGATGGGCTTGCTTGAACTCGCTTTGGCAGGGGCCTAAAGTCAGCGAGCCGATAAACCATCCGGTTACGAAGACCGGCCGTCATCGAAGGGGAGGGGTTCATGAAGCTCGTCTATCGTTTCGCCGTTGCGCTGGCCGCCGGCCTGGCCTGCGCCACAGGGGTCCTGGCCGACACCTCGGATGTGCAGTGGCAGACGCGGGTGATCGTCGCCAAGGCCGGCGCGCACTGCGCCGATGATCCGAACTGCTTCAACCGCTACCATCCGGCGATCAACGCGGTGGTCCGGGCCAAGCCGGGCGATCACATCGCCTTCGAGACGCGCGACGCGCTGGACAGCGACCTGAAGCTGGATTCCGTGGCCGACGACGTCACCGCCGTCGACCTCAACCTGGTCCATCCCATGACCGGCCCGGTCCATATCGAGGGCGCCAGGCGCGGCGACGTGCTGGCGGTCACCCTGGTCGACATCGAGCCGGACGAATACGGCTATACGGTCATCGTGCCCGGCTTCGGCTTCCTGCGCGACCTCTTCCCCGAACCGCATATCGTCAACTGGCGCCTCACGCGCCTGGCCGCGACCTCGGAGCAGATGCCCGGCGTGCGGATTCCCTTCGCCGGATTCATGGGCTCGGTCGGCGTGCTGCCGGGCGCGCCGGAGGTCGAGGCCTGGCTGGCGCGCGAGAACCTCTTGGGCGCGGCCGGCGGCGTTGTCCTGGGACCGCAGCCGATCGGCGCCCTGCCGCGCGCGGTCTGCGGTCCGGAAGGCAGCCACAAGGAAAAGTGCCTGCGCACCATCCCGCCGCGCGAGAACGGCGGCAACATGGACGTCAAGCAGATGCAGGTCGGCACCACATTGCTGCTGCCCTGCTTCGTCGAGGGCTGCGGCCTATTCGTCGGCGACGTGCACTACGCCCAGGGCGATGGCGAGGTTTCCGGCACCGCGATCGAGATGGGCGGCACGGTGACCGTCACCACGCGGGTCCTGAAAGGCAAGGCCAAGGACATCACCTCGCCGCACTTCGAAGGCGGCGCCGAGCTCAAGGCCCTGGCGCCGAGCGAATTCTATGCCACGGTCGGCTTTCCGCTGAAGGCCAAGGGCGAGATTCCGCCCTATGTCAGCTATCTCGACGGGCAAAAGATCACCAACCTGGAGAACCTGTCGGAGGACCTGAGCCTGGCGGCGCGCAACGCGCTGATCGAGATGATCGACTATCTGGTGCGCGAGCGCGGCCTGACCCGCGAGCAGGCCTATATCCTGTGCAGCGTCGCGGTCGATCTGCGGATCGGCCAGGTGGTCGACGTGCCGAACTACACGGTCTCGGCGGTGCTGCCGCTCACGGTGTTCGAGAAGAAATGAGCCGGCTTGCGATGCGTCGGCGTCATCTTCTCAGGCTCGGCCTCGGCGCGGCGGCCCTGCTGCTGACCCAGGGCCATACGCCCTATCGCCAGTGGGTGATCTACCGCAAGCGGCGCCTCTTGATCGGCACCAGCCGGGCCGACGGGCCGAGCTATCCGCTCGGCCTCAAGGTCGCGGAGGTGCTGATCGCAGCGCTGCCCGAAAGCAAGGCCAGGGCCAGCCGCGCGCCGGACCCCTGGCGCCTGGCCAGCCTGCTCAGCACCGCGCAGTTCGACGTCGGCATCCTCTCGGTCGCCGATGCGGCGGCCCTGCAGGACGGCCGCGCGCCTTTCGCCGAGTTCGGCGGCGTTCCGCTGCGCTGGTTGTTCTCCTTCGGCGACCACCTACTGGTCAGCCGGCCGGACTTTCCCGATCGCCACGCCTTCCTGATCAGCGAGGCGCTGGCCGAGCACGGCATAGAGGTGCCGGGCATCGAGCCGATCGATCCGGACCGGGGCCCGATCGCCGTTCACCCCGGTACCCGGGCCTACGCGGAAGCGCAACCGCTGCCCGACGAAGGTCCGGTGACCGAGACCGTGAGCGGCTTCGTCGGCCACCTGGAGTAATCGGCCGCAAGCCACCGTTGGTTGATCTGCCGCTCTACTTTTGGGAGATTTTGTGCTAGGTTCGTCGCGTTTGAAGAACGCGGGAGCTTGATCATGGCTAAACATGCAAAGGAACGATTTTGCTTCGCCACGAAGGAGCCCTTGACGGCCAAGTCGCATAACCAGGACGTCGTTGCGCTGCAGACGCTGCTCACGCGGTTCGGTTACCTGCGTGGCACTTTCGAGCCCGGCCGCTTATGTCCGGCGACCCAGCGCTCGGTCCGCCGCTACCAAAGATTTTACCACCTCAAGCCGGACGGCATCGTCGGCCCGATCACCAAGAAATCGCTGGAACAGCCGCGTTGCGGCGTGCCGGACATTCCGGTCAGCCCGGGCGGTGAAACCCCGGGCGCGCCGTTCGTCCTGCGCGGCTGCAAGTACAACAAGAACGACCTCAGCTATGCCTTCATCAACGGCACCGCCGATCTGGCGGGGTCGCGCGAGCGCGAGATCGTGCGCCAGGCGTTCGAGGCCTGGGAGGGGGTCGCCAACCTGCGGTTCCAGGAGGTCGAGGCGAACCGCAATCCCGATTTCCGCATCGCCTGGCGCAGCGGCAACCACGGTGACGGCGACGGCTTCGACGGCGCGGGAAATATTCTGGCCCACGCCTTTTTCCCGCCGCCGTGCGGTGGACCAAACGCCGGCGATCTGCATTTCGACGAGGCCGAGCGGTGGGTCGACGATCCGACCGCCAACGGGATCCTCTTGCTGCAGGTCGCGATCCACGAGATCGGTCACCTGCTGGGGCTGTCCCACTCGCAGGACGAGTCGGCGATCATGTTCGCCTTCTATTCGCCCGATCGCGTGAATTTGGCGGACGACGACATCAAGGGCGCGATCGCGCTCTACGGCGAGCGCAGCACGATCCAGCAACTGCAGCTTGGCGCCGCCGTGAACGGTTCCCTGCCGCGCGCCGGCGAGCAGACCACCTTCGAGCTGAAGGTGCCGAGCGCCTTTTCGGTGATATTGGACGGGCCGGCCGACGCCGACTTCGACCTCTACGTCCGAAAAGACGAGCCGCCGACGCCGGAGCTCTGGGATTTCCGCGCCTATACCGTCGCCGCGGACGAGCGGATCACCTTTCCGGCCGAGGCCGGGGCCTCCTACTTCGTGATGGTCCGCAGCTACGACGGCGCGGGCGACTATCAGCTCAGGGTGGAGCCGGCCTAGCGAAGACGGAGCTTCGCACGCCTCGCGGCAGGGCGCCGTTCAACCGTCGGCGGCGACATCCCGGGCCGCGGCCCAGCCCTCCGGGTCGTCCAGGAAGGCGCGGACCTGGGCGGCCTTGTCGCCGGCAAGGTCGCCGCGCTCCTCGGCCAACGCCAGCACGTCCCACCAGGTGGCGAGCGCGTGCAGGGCGACTCCGCGTGCGGCCAGCGCGGCCACGGACTGCGGGAAGATGCCGTAGTGGAAGATCACGAAGCAATGGGCGATCTGGCCCCCGGCCTTGCGGATCGCCTCGACGAAGTTGAGCTTCGAGCCGCCGTCGGTCGCCAGGTCCTCGACCAGCAGCACCCGGTCGCCTTCGGCGAAGGCGCCTTCGATCTGGGCATTGCGGCCGAATCCCTTGGCTTTCTTGCGCACGTAGAGCATCGGCAGGCCCAGGCGCTCGGCGATCCAGGCGGCGAAGGGGATGCCCGCTGTCTCGCCGCCGGCGATGGCTTCCAGAGATTCGAAGCCGACCTCGCGCTTGATGGTCTCGACCGCCAGGTCCATCAGCGCGGCGCGGCCGCGCGGGAAGGAGATGATCTTGCGGCAGTCGACATAGACCGGGCTGGCCCGGCCGGAGGTCAAGACAAAGGGGTCGTCCGGGCGGAACAGCACCGCTTCGATCTCCAGCAGGATGGCGGCGGCGGTTCGGGCCGTTTCACTCGGAACGCGGCTTTCCGGCATCTTTGGGCTCTCCCTCGGCAGCTTTTCTGATCAATCGGCGAAGCCGGCGCAATTATCCCCGGCCCTATTTTTCACACGCGCGGCCACTTTGACAGTCCCGAGGCAGGCTGTCATCTTCGGTGGGTTAGGCGCGAGATACCCCACAATGACCAAGACGACCGAACCCGGGCAAACGCTCAACGCGCTCAGACGGCGTGCGCCGCTGGTTCACAACATCACCAATCTGATCGCCATGGATATCGCGACCAACCTCTTGCTGGCGGTCGGTGCCTTGCCGGTGATGATCCACGACGCCCGGGAGGTGCGGGACGTCGTCGCCGAGGCCGATGCCTTGACGATCAACATCGGCACCCTGTCGGCCAGCTGGCTGGAGCCCATGGTGGCGGCGGCACGCATGGCGGTCGACCTGGGCAAACCCTGGGTGCTGGATCCGGTCGGCGGCACGCTCAGCACCCATCGCGGCGAAGTCGCGCGGCGGCTGGCACACCTGCAACCGAGCGTGATCCGTGGCAACGGAACGGAGATCATGGCGCTGGCTCTGAACCGGCCGCCGGCGCGCCGCGGCGATCAGCGGGTCGATTCGACCGAGGCGCTGGACGCGGCCTACGAGCTTGCCAAGGCGACCGGTGCCGTGGTGGCCGTGACCGGCGCGGTCGACTACGTGATCGATGGCAAGAGCATCGTCGCCGTGGCCAACGGCGATTCGTTGATCGCCAGGGTCGCGGGGCTCGATTGCGCGCTCACCTGTTTGGTCGGCGCCTGCTGCGCGGTCAGCGCGGACGCCATGAGCGCGACGGTTCACGCACTCGCCATCTTGGGCCTGTGCGGGGAGCTGGCGGCCGCCGAGGCCCAGGGGCCGGCCAGCTTCCGCGTGCGCCTGATCGACACGCTCTACAAACTCGACGCGGCGACCTTGAACCAGGGCGCGAGGATCCAGTGACCCGGCGGCCGGCGTTCGATCTGTCCCTCTACCTGGTGGCCGGTTCCGAGGCGCTCGCCGGCCGGGATCTGGTGGCCGTGGTCGCGGCGGCGGTCAGCGGCGGCGTCACTCTCGTCCAACTGCGGGAGAAGGCCATGGCGAGCGACCGGATGGTCGAGCGCGCGCGGGCGCTCAAGGCCGTGCTGGCGCCGCTCGGCATCCCGCTGATCATCAACGACCGCCTGGAGGTCACCTTGGCGGCGGCCGCCGACGGCCTGCACCTGGGGCAGGACGATCTGGCTCCCGCCGAGGCGCGCGCGGCGCTCGGCCCGGATAAGATCCTCGGGGTCTCGGCCGGCGATGCCGAGGAGGCGGCGATCGCCGATCCGGCACTGGTCGACTATGTCGGTGTCGGTCCGGTCTACCCGACCGGCAGCAAGGCCGACGCGGGCGAGGCGATCGGCCTAACCGGACTGACCGCCATGCGCCGCCTCTTGTCGCTGCCGATGGTCGCGATCGGCGGTATCCAGGCCGACCGGGCGGCCGAGGTCATGGCCTGTGGCGTCGAGGGGGTCGCGGTCGTCTCGGCGATCTGCGCCGCGGCCGATCCGGAAGCGGCGGCCCGGGCGCTCAGGCGCAAGATCGACAGCGGCCGGCGTTCATAGATGCTTTGGCTTGTTTCACCGTAATTAAACCATACCTGCGTTATTGCCGGTCGGATCGCTCGTGACGCCGCCACGAAATCCAGCCTGGGCCGGAGGACCAGTTTGTCTTTGTCTCTAGAGAGCATGGTTGGCCGTGTGACGCGGCTCTTTGCCGGCAAGTCGCGCCCGGTGCGCATCCTGTCGATCGACGGCGGGGGGATTCGCGGCATTCTGCCGGCCATGGTCCTGGCGGAGCTGGAGCGCCTGGCGGGGCGGCCGACCGCCGAGCTGTTCGATCTGGTCACCGGCACCTCGACCGGCGCCCTGCTCGGCCTGGCCATGGTGGCACCGGACCCCGAAGGCAAGCCGCGCTTCAAGGCCTCCGATGTGGCGCGGCTGTACGAAATCGGCGGTCCGCGGGTCTTCTCGCGCTCGGTCTGGCACCAGATCCAGGCGGTCGGCAACCTGGTCGACGAAAAATATCCCGCCACGGGAATCGAACAGGTGCTGAGCCGGGTGTTCGGCGAGACCATGCTGTCCGAAGCGCTGGTCGACTCCCTGGTCACCTGCTACGAGGTCGAGCAGCGCGCGCCCTTCCTGTTCCGGAGCCGGGAGGCGCAACGAGAGGACAGCGACGATTTTCCCATGGCGACGGTGGTGCGCGCCGCCACCGCGGCGCCGACCTATTTCGAACCGGCCCAGATCAAGACCATGAACGGCAAGGCCTACCACGCCCTGATCGACGGCGCGGTGATCGCCTACAACCCGGCGCTTTTCGCCTATGTGGAGGCGCGGCGCCTGCACCCGGAAGCGAGGGATTTCATCCTAGTCTCGCTCGGCACCGGCCAGCTGACCCGCGGTCTGCGTTTTACCGAGGTCAAGGACTGGGGCGCGGCGCGCTGGGCCCAGCCGCTGTTCTCCTTGATGTGCGACGGCGACGCCGTCGTGGTCGATCAACAGGTCAGCGAGGTTCTGCCGACCGGGCCCGAAGGCGAGCGACGCTACTACCGCTTCCAGGCGCGCCTCGATATCGGCAGCGACGACATGGACGACGCCAGCAGCGGGAACATCGGCAAGATCAAGCTGCTCGGCGAAAACCTGGTTGGGCAAGAGCGGGAGACGCTGGCGACATTGGCCTCCCGCCTGATCCTCAGCTGATCTCGCCCCGGTAGCGGAAGACGCCCGAGCCTTGCCCGATCAGGCGGCCGTCCTGGTCGCGCACCTCGGCCCGGGCGAAGAAGATCCGGCCGCCGCCGCCGGTCTTGATGGCGCTGGCGGTCAGCCGTGCCCCGGTCATGGCGGTCGCGACGAAGTGGCAGTCCAGCGACAGGGTGAAGGCGCGGCGCGGCGCCTCGGATTCGCCGGCATGACAGCCGGCATAGCCGCAGGCCGTGTCGATCAGCGTGGTCAGGACGCCGCCGTGCAGCACCCCGCTGCGGTTCAGGTGCCGGCTATCGACCTCGAGCAGGATCTCGGCGTGGTCCGGCCGCCAGTCGCCCAACTGATAGCCGACCAGATCGGCGAATCCGCCTTTGGGTCGATCGGGGTCCGTCATCGCCCGGCAGACTGCCGAAACCCCCGCCCCCCTGTCCAGCCGTTATTGGCGCCGGGTCCCTTCCGGGCGGGAAAAAGGGGACCGTCTCCTTTTCTTACAAATGCTCCGAGGGGCGACGACCCTGGCGAGCGCCGCAGTGGAGGTGGAGAGCGAAGCCGCTTTTGTTGCCTTGAGCCTTCGAGAAGCGAACGCCGACTTCTTCAACTCCAAGCAGACCCGAGGCTCGTTCGCGATGAACGGCTGACTGGATACTGCCTAGCTATTGATTGACTTGCCGGGTCGGTTTTATTAGAACAAAACAGGAACATTGGTGCGGTTATCAAATAGAATGATAATAGAGAAATTCTCTTATGGCGTGTAACTCTATGGCTTGCCGTGCCTCCGCCGGGCCGCGCGGCCGCCGGAGCCGCCCATGAGCCCGTCGCTCGAGGCCCTGCGGGCGCAAGTCCGCGCCCTCGAGACCGGCGTCGCGGCGCCGCGGGTCGTACCGCTCGGCGTGCCGGTGCTGGACGCCTGGCTGCCGGGCGGCGGCTTGACGCTGGCGGCGCTGCACCAGGTCGAGGGTGCGCGTGACGAATGGGACGACGGCCCGGCCGCGGGCTTCTGCCTGGCGCTGGCCGCCCCGCTGATCGCCGCCTTGGACCGGCCCCTGCTGTGGGTCGCCCGGCAAGCCGATCTCCACGGCCCCGGCCTGGCCGCCATGGGGCTCGACCCCGGCGGTTTGATCCTGGTCCAGGCGGACGGCGACCGCGAGGTGCTGTGGGCCATGGAGGAGGGGCTGCGGTGCGGGGCGCTGGCCGGCGTGGCCGGCGAGGTGGCGGAGCTGACGCCGACCGCCGGGCGGCGCCTGCAGCTCGCCGCCGAGGTGAACGGCGTGAGCGCCTTCCTGCTGCGCCGCCGTTTCGGCCCCTTGCGCCGGGCCGAGCCGCCGAGCGTTGCCTCGACCCGCTGGCGGGTGGCGCCGGCGCCCTCGGGGAGCGCGCCCCTGGCGGCGCTGCCGGGCCGGCCGCGCTGGCGGGTCGAACTGCTGCGCTGCCGTGGCGCGGCGCCGGGAAACTTTCTGATGGAGTGGGATGATGCGTCGGGTCGTTTCGCTCTGGCTGCCGCGCTTCGCGACCGATCGCTGGGCCCGCGGCCGGCGGAGATCATCGGGTCGGGCGGGCGCCGCGCCGGGTAGCGCGCCGGACCACGAAGCCGCGGCTTGCGCCGCGCCCTTCGCCCTGGTGCATGACCAGGGCGGGCGGCTGATGCTGGCCGCGGTCGACCGGGCGGCGGCGGCGGCCGGGCTCGGCCCCGGCATGCCGCTGGCCGACGGCCGCGCCCAGGTGCCGGGCCTGAAGACCGCCGCGCTGACCCCGCTCGAGGACGCCCGCGCGCTGGCCCGGCTCGCCGAGTGGTGCGGCCGCTATACGCCCTGGACCGCCGTCGACCCGGCGGGGAGCGACCCGGGCGCCGGTGCCGGACTGCTGCTCGACGTCACCGGCTGTGCCCATCTGTTCGGCGGCGAGGCGGCGCTGGCCGCCGACCTGGCGGCGCGCCTGACCGGTCTGGGTTTCGCCGCGCGCCTGGCGCTGGCCGATACGGTCGGCGCCGCCTGGGGCCTCGCCCGCTTCGGCTGCGATCGATCGACGCCCTGGCGCGTGGTGCCGAGGGGCGCGGCGCGGGCCGCGCTGGCGCCCCTGCCGCCGGCCGCCTTACGCCTCTCGGCGGCCGGCGGCGAGCTCCTGGCGCGCTTCGGCCTGAACTCGGTCGGCGCGCTCTACGACCTGCCGCCGGCCACGCTGGAGCCGCGCTTCGGGCCGGAGCTCGCGCAGCGCCTGCGCCAGGCCCTGGGCCTGACGCCCGAGGTGCTGTCGCCGCTCGCGCCGGTGCCGCCGCACGTCGCCCGCCGGGTCTTCGCCGAGCCGGTCATGACGGCGGCGCCGCTCGCCCGCGGCCTGGAAAAGCTGGCGGGCGGGCTCTGCCGGCGCCTGGAGAGCGAAGCGCTCGGCGCGCGGCGGCTGGAGCTGACGGTCTACCGGGTCGACGGCAGCCTCAGGCGCCTGGCGCTCGGCACCAGCCGGCCGAGCCGCGACCCGGACCACCTCGCGCGGCTGTTCGCGCCGGAGGACATCGATCCGGGCTTCGGCATCGAGGTCATGACCCTCGCAGCGTCGGTCACCGAGCCGCTCTCGGCCTTGCAGATGGTCTTGAACCCCGAGGGCGGCGCCGGGGCGCAGGACCTGGCCGGCCTGGTCGACCGCTTGGGCGCGCGCTTCGGGCTCGGCCGGGTGTTCCGCCAGCGGCCGGTCGAGAGTCACCTGCCGGAGCGGGCATCCGGCCTGGCGTCGGCGCTCGACCCGGCCGGACCCGCGGCCTGGCGGCGCGGCCGGCCGCGGCCGCTCCGGCTGTTCGCCCATCCCGAGGCGATCGAGGCGGTGGCGCTGCTGCCCGATCATCCGCCGGCGCGCTTTCGCTGGCGCCGGGTACGGCACGAGGTGGTCCGCGCCGAGGGGCCGGAACGGATCGTGCCGGAATGGTGGCGCGACGACCCCGGCCAGGCCGAGGCGCGCGACTACTTCCGGGTCGAGGATGCGGCCGGACGCCGCTATTGGCTCTACCGGGCCGGCCGCCGCTGGTTCCTGCACGGGCTCTTCGCGTGAGGCCGCCATGACCGCCTACGCCGAGCTTCAGGTCACGACCAACTACAGCTTCCTGCGCGGCGCCTCGCACGCCGACGAACTGGTGATCGCCGCCAAGGCCCTGGAGCTGGCCGCCATCGGCGTGGCCGACCGCAACACCCTGGCCGGCGTGGTGCGGGCCCACGTCGCCGCCAAGGAGGTCGGTCTCAAGCTCTTGGTCGGGGCCCGCCTGGTGCCGCAGGACGGGCCGGAGGTGCTCTGCTATCCGCGCGACCGGGTGGCCTATGGCCGGCTGTGCCGTCTGCTCACCCTGGGCAAGCGCCGCGCCGCCAAGGCGGAATGCCGCTTCACCCTGGCCGAGGCCGCCGACCACGGCGCGGGCCAGGTCTTCATCGTGCTGCCGCCGGAACGGCCCGACGGGGCCTTCCGTACGGCCCTGGCCGCCCTGGGGCGGCGCTTGCCCGGCGCCTGCTATCTGGCTGCCCAGTGTCTCTATCGCGGCGACGACGCCAGGCGCCTGGTGGAGCTCGCCGCTCTGGCCGAGGCCTGCCGTACGCCTCTGGTCGCCACCAACGACGTACGTATGCACGAAGCGGGGCGCAAGGCCCTGCTCGATCTGGTCACCTGCATCCGCGAGCACTGCACCATCGACCAGGCGGGCTACCGCCTGGGAGCCAATGCCGAGCGGCACCTGAAGGGGCCGGAGGAGATGGCGTGGCTGTTCCGCTCCATGCCCGATGCGGTCGCCCGGTCGCTCGAGATCGCCCGCCGTTGTACGTTCAGCCTTGACGAGCTGAGGTACGAGTACCCGGAGGAGACGACCGGCCAAGGCCGTTCGCCGCAGGAGGAGCTGGAGCGCCTCACCTGGCTGGGCGCACGCGTACGTTATCCCGGCGCTATCCCCGAGCGTGTCGCCAAGAGCTTGCGGCGCGAGCTGGCCTTGATCGAACAGCTCGGCTACGCGCCCTATTTCCTCACGGTCGAGGATATCGTGCGCTTCGCCCGGAGCCGCGGCATCCTGTGCCAGGGCCGGGGCTCGGCGGCCAACTCGGCGGTCTGCTATTGCCTCGGCATCACCTCGGTCGACCCGGCGCACATGGACCTGCTGTTCGAGCGTTTCGTCAGCGCCGAACGCAACGAGCCACCCGACATCGACGTGGATTTCGAGCACGAGCGCCGCGAGGAGGTGATCCAGTACATCTACGGCAAGTACGGCCGTGACCGGGCTGGCTTGGCGGCCACCGTGATCTGCTACCGCGGCCGCAGCGCGATCCGCGAAACCGGCAAGGCCATGGGCCTTTCGGCCGATACCGTGGCGGCGCTGGCCGGGACGCTCTGGGGCTGGAGCCGGGAAGCGCCGAGCGACGCCGAGGTGCGCGAGCGGGGGCTCGATCCGGCGGACCGGCGGCTCCGGCAGACGCTCGAGCTGACCTGCCAGTTGGTCGGCTTTCCCCGGCACCTGTCGCAGCACGTCGGCGGCTTCGTCATGACCCGCGGCCCGCTCAGCGAGCTGGTGCCGATCGAAAACGCCGCGATGGCCGAGCGCACCGTCGTCGAGTGGGACAAGGACGACCTGGACGCGCTCGGAATCCTGAAAGTCGACGTGCTCGGGCTCGGCATGCTGACCTGCCTGCGCAAGGGTTTCGCGCTGCTCAAGGCGCACTGCGGGCTGGCGATCGACCTGGCCGGGGTTCCGCCCGACGACCCGGAGGTCTACGACATGCTGTGCCGGGCCGATTCGATCGGCGTGTTCCAGGTCGAGAGTCGGGCCCAGATGACCATGCTGCCCCGGCTCAAGCCGCGGGAGTTCTACGACCTGGTGATCGAGGTGGCGATCGTGCGGCCCGGGCCGATCCAGGGCGACATGGTCCATCCCTACCTGCGCCGCCGCAACGGGCAGGAGCCGGAAACCTACCCCTCGCGGGAGCTGCGCCGGGTCCTGGAAAAGACCAAGGGCGTGCCGCTGTTCCAGGAGCAGGCCATGCAGATCGCCATCGTGGCCGCCGGCTTCACGCCGTCGGAGGCCGACCGGCTGCGTCGCGCCATGGCGACCTTTCGGCGGACCGGCACGATCCATTCCTTCCGCCGGAAGTTCGTCGATGGCATGGTCGCGCGCGGTTACGACCAGGACTTCGCCGAGCGCTGTTTTCGCCAGATCGAGGGCTTCGGCGAGTACGGCTTTCCGGAGAGCCACGCCGCCAGCTTCGCGCTGCTGGTCTATGTCTCCGCCTGGCTCAAGTGCCATCACCCGGCGGTCTTCGCCGCCGCCTTGCTGAACAGCCAGCCCATGGGCTTCTACGCCCCGGCGCAGATCGTGCGCGACGCGCGCGAGCACGGCGTCGAGGTCCGGCCGCCCGATGTCAACCGCAGCGACTGGGACTGCACCCTGGAGCCGGCGGTTTCGGGCGGTCTGGCGCTGCGCCTCGGTCTGCGCCAGGTCAAGGGCCTGGCCGCGGCCGACGCCGAGCATCTGGTCGAAAGGCGCGCCAACGGCTATCCCGATCCCATCGTGCTGTGGCGCCGCGCCGGCGTGACATCCAGGGCGCTCGAGGTCCTGGCCCGGGCCGATGCCTACCGCTCCATGGGGCTCGACCGGCGCGAGGCGCTGTGGGCGGTCAAGGGCCTGCCGGCCGACCCCCTGCCGCTGTTCGCCGCCGCCGGCGAGGAGGAGCGCGGGCCGGAGCCGGCGGTCGCCCTGCCGGCCATGGCGCCGGGCGAGCAGGTGGTCGAGGATTACCGCAGCCTGCGGCTGTCCCTAAAGGCGCACCCGCTGGCCTTTCTGCGCGCGGGCCTGACGCGGGAGGGCACGGCGCCGGCCGAGACCTTGGCCCGGATGCGCGACGGCGCGCGCCTCAAGGTGGCCGGTCTGGTGCTGGTGCGCCAGCGCCCGGGCAGCGCCAAGGGCGTCATCTTCGTCACCCTGGAGGACGAGACCGGCGTGGCCAACGCGGTGGTCTGGCCCGACGTCTTCGAGCGCTACCGCGGCGTCGTGCTCAGGGCCAGCCTGCTGGCCATCGAAGGCCGCCTGCAGCGCGAGGAAACGGTCATCCACGTGGTCGCCGAGCGCATGGTCGACCTGACCGACCGCCTGCATGAGCTCGCGGCGCCCGCCGCCGACCATCCGGCCCGGTCTTTCGAAGCCGCCCAAGCCCGCGCCGACGAGGTCAAGCGCCCGGGCCCCGATCCGGCGCCCCCGTCACGCCGGCCGAACCAGCCGCGCCGCCACCCGCGCAACGTCGACCCCATGCCGAAATCGCGGGATTTCCATTAGGGCCGGATGCCGTCAGCCTCCGTGCTAGAAACTACGGTATGCACACACCTCGAATTCCGGGTGATGGTGGCCTTTTTCCCTCTCCCGCCGGGAGAGGGAGGG
This sequence comes from Kiloniellales bacterium, assembly GCA_041617155.1. Taxonomy (GTDB): domain Bacteria; phylum Pseudomonadota; class Alphaproteobacteria; order Kiloniellales; family JAKSDN01; genus CAMYKD01. The sequence goes on along the minus strand of JBFJPL010000016.1, from coordinate 11,677 downwards.
TGAGGGCGCGTGGGTTTGCTTCTTGCTGACCAGCGCCCGTGTCGCTTGAGGGGAACCGAGCCTCGATCCAGGAAACCAACCCGCCCTTGTGTCTCACCCTGTCCCCGAAGGGCGAGGGCGAAAAACGTCGCTCCCTACTCATTTGCCCGTGATTCCAGTTGTGTGAATCCGGTAGCCGGCGGGAGAGGGAACGCTGTCCTGCCGTCCCGGCTGACGGCGCGACGATATCGGAAACTGCGCTAGAGACTGTACGGCCATTGGCGGGCGCCGTGGATGACGCCGAGTATCTCCGATCTATTGCCGCGGACGCGATAGGGCAAAACGAAGGAGGTTCCAACGACCACGAGCTCGCGAACGCCCTCGATCCGGCCGGGCCGGCCGATGTTCGGGTGGACGGCCGGCGCTTCCACGGCCCGCTTCGGCCCCGAGACCGCGCACGGCACCTTCGTGGCGCCGGCCGCCTTCGAGTTCGAGCACACGCTCTCGGTCGACCCCGCCGCCGGCGGCAATGCCTCGCTCAAGTCGCTGCAGAACGAGATGGTGTGGGAGTGAGGGCGGGCTGCGGATTGCGGCCAGCCCGCCATCCTCATGCTTCGACAGGCTCGGCATGTCTGACTAAGGAGCGACCCTCACCCTGAGCCTGTCGAAGCATGAGGACGGTGACGCCGGCAAAGGGCCGCCGGTCAACCCGCCGGGTTGGCCTCGATGCCGCTTTTGGTCAAGAGCTCCTGCAGCTCGCCGGTCTGGAACATCTCGCGCACGATGTCGCAGCCGCCGACGAACTCGCCCTTGACGTAGAGCTGGGGGATGGTCGGCCAGCTGGCGAAGTCCTTGACGCCCTGGCGCAGGCCCGGGTCCTGCAGCACGTCGATGCCCTTGAACTTGACGCCCATGTGGGTCAGCGCCTGGACCACCGCGGCCGAGAAGCCGCACTGCGGGAAGACCGGCGTGCCCTTCATGAAGACGACCACGTCGTTTTCGCTGATCTCGCTCTTGATCCGCTCAAAGATCGGATTGTCCATCGTCGTGCTCATCGCTTGCTTGTCCTTGCTTTGGACGGCGGCGTGATGCCGGCCGTCAGGATTCCGTCGGTGTCGAGGTTTGCAGGGCGAGCGCGTGAAGCTCGTTGCCCATGCGGCCCTGCAGGGCCTGATAGACCATCTGGTGCTGCTGCACCCGGCTCTTACCCTTGAAGCTCTCCGACACGACGTAGGCGGCATAGTGATCGCCGTCGCCGCGCAGGTCCTCGATGGTGATCTGGGCGTCGGGGATCGATTGCTTGATCAAAGTCTCGATCTCCACCGGGTTCATGGCCATGGTGCCGCCCCCAATCCGTCCTCAATCGGCCTCGTCTCGGGCCTGGTTAACACCCGCTACCCATATAGCCGGGCAGCCAGTCCTCGTGTGCCGCGGTCAGCTCGCTCACCGATATGGTGTGTCCGTCCGGCAGCTTCAACGCGTCGCCGCCGGTCGCGCCGATCACGGCCGCCGTCACGCCGGCCGCCGACGCGGCCGCCAGCAGCGGCGCGGCGTCCGGCACGGTGACAATGTAGCGCGCCTGGTCCTCGCCAAACAACCACGCGTGCAGTGGGGCCTTGGCGGCCGCCTCCGGCGGCTCGATCCGCGCGCCCAGCCCGCCGGCCATGGCCATCTCGGCGAGCGCCACCATCAGGCCGCCGTCCGAGATGTCGTGGCAGGCGCTGATTCCGTTCGATTGGATCAAACGGCGCACGAGATCGCCGTTGTTGCGCTCGGCCACCAGGTCGACCGGCGGGGGCGGGCCGTCCTCGCGGCCCTCGATCACCGCCAGGTAGGCCGAAGCGCCGAGGTGCCCGGCGGTCTCGCCGATCAGCACGATGGCCTCGCCTGGCTTGGCGAAGGCGATGCCGGCCATCCGCTCCAGGTCCTCGATCAGGCCGACCGCGCCGATCACCGGGGTCGGCAGGATCGCCTGGCCATTGGTCTCGTTGTAGAGCGAGACGTTGCCCGAGACGACCGGGAAGTCGAGCGCCCGGCAGGCCTCGCGCATGCCCTCGATGCAGCCGACGAACTGGCCCATGATCTCCGGCCTCTCCGGGTTGCCGAAGTTCATGCAATCGGTGACCGCCAGCGGCTGGGCGCCGACCGCGGTCAGGTTTCGCCAGGCCTCGGCCACGGCTTGGGCGCCGCCCGCCGCCGGCCCGGCTTGGCAGTAGCGCGGCGTGCAGTCGACCGTGAGCGCGAGCGCGCGGTTGCTGCCGTGGATGCGGACCACCGCGGCGTCGCCGCCCGGCCGGCCGACCGTATCGGCCATGACCATATGGTCGTACTGCTCCCAGACCCAGCGCTTGCTGCACAGGTCCGGCGAAGCGAGCAGGCGGCGGAGCGCGTCGCAGGGCTCGGCCGGCGGCGCCAGGCTGGTGGCGTCGAGCGCCGGCCGCTCCGGGGCGGCCACCCAGGGCCGGTCGTACTCCGGCGCGGCCTCGGCCAGGGGGTCGATCGGCAGATCGCCGACCACCAGGCCGTTCATCTTGAGCACCATGCGGCCGCTATCGGTCAATTGCCCGATCACCGCGAAATCCAGGTCCCACTTCTCGAAGACGGCGCGGGCCAGCTCGGCCTTGTCGGGCTTGAGCACCATCAGCATGCGCTCCTGGCTCTCCGACAGCATCATCTCGTAGGGCGTCATGCCGGCCTCGCGGCAGGGCACTCGGTCGAGCTCCAGCTCGACCCCGACGCCGCCCTTGGAGGCCATCTCGAAGGACGAGGAGGTCAGGCCGGCGGCGCCCATGTCCTGGATCGCGACGATCGCGTCGGTCGCCATCAACTCCAGACAGGCCTCGATCAGCAGCTTCTCGGTGAAGGGATCGCCGACCTGGACGGTCGGGCGTTTCTCATGGGAATCCTCGTCGAACTCGGCCGAGGCCATGGTCGCGCCGTGGATGCCGTCGCGCCCGGTTTTGGAGCCGACGTAGACCACCGGATTGCCCGGGCCGGCCGCCGCCGAGGTGAAGATCCGGTCGGCCGGCGCCAGGCCGACGGTCATGGCGTTGACCAGAATGTTGCCGTTGTAGGCCGGGTGGAAGTTGACCTCGCCGCCGACGGTCGGGATGCCGACGCAGTTGCCGTAGCCGCCGATCCCGGCGACCACACCGGCCAGCAGGTGGCGCGTCTTGGGGTGGTCCGGCGCGCCGAACCTGAGCGCATTGAGGTTGGCGACCGGCCGGGCACCCATCGTGAAGACGTCGCGCAGGATGCCGCCGACGCCGGTCGCCGCGCCCTGGTAGGGCTCGATGTAGGAGGGATGGTTGTGGCTCTCGATCTTGAACACGGCGGCCAGGCCCTCGCCGATGTCGACCACGCCGGCGTTCTCGCCCGGGCCTTCGATCACGTGCGGGGCCTCGGTCGGCAGGGTCTTCAGCCACTTCTTGGAGGACTTATAGGAGCAGTGCTCCGACCACATGACCGAGAAGATGCCGAGCTCCAGCAGGTTGGGCTCGCGGCCCATGACGGTGACCACGCGGTCGTATTCCTCGGGGCTGAGGCCGTGCCGGGCGACGACCTCCGGGGTGACCTCCGGCGCCCTGGCCCCGGCGGCGGCGCTCACGACAGCGCCTCCACCAGGCCGTCGAACAGCGCCCGTCCGTCGGTGCCGCCGAGCCGGGGATCGGCGAGGCGCTCGGGGTGGGGCATCAGGCCGAGCACGGTCTTGGTCTGGTTGTAGACCCCGGCGATGTTTCCGCGCGATCCGTTCGGGTTGGCCGCCGGCGTCACCCGGCCGTCGCGCTCGCAGTAGCGGAAGGCGATCTGGCCGCGCGCCTCGAGGCGCGCCAGGGTGTCGTCGTCGGCGAAATAGTTGCCGTCATGGTGCGCGATCGGGATGCGGATCGTCTGGCCGCTTTCGTACTTGGCGGTAAACGGGCTCTGGCTGGTCTCGACCGTGAGATGGACGTCCTTGCAGACGAACTTGAGGTCGGCGTTGCGCAGCAGGGCGCCGGGCAGCAGGCCGGTTTCGGTCAGCACCTGGAAGCCGTTGCAGATGCCCAGGACCGGGACGCCTTTGGCGCCGCGCGCCGCGACCTCGCGCAGGACCGGCGATTTGGCGGCCATGGCGCCGCAGCGCAGATAGTCGCCGTAGGAGAAGCCGCCGGGCAGGACGATCAGGTCGACCGGCTCGAAATCCGCCGCCTTGTGCCAGACCATGATCGGCTCGCGGCCCATCGACTGACGTAGCGCGACCCGGACGTCGCGGTCGCAGTTGGAGCCGGGAAACACGACCACGGCGGCTTTCATAGCGGCCAGATCCTCTTGAAGGTTTCGGGGTAGTCCAGCACCACGCCGTCCTGGTCGACCGGCAGCTCGGCCCTGAAGTCTCGGAACAGGCCCTCGTAGCGGTAGAGCCCGCCCTCCGGGCCGCGCCGCTTCAGGCAGGTGTAGCGTTGCTTGGCCGGGCGCACGTCGAGCTCCGGCACCGGCAAATAGGCGACGCGCAGCTCGGCGCTCTCGCCTTCGGCCAGTTCGAGACGGCGCAGCGCCAGGGTGTTGGTGAAGGGGGTCAGTTGGATGTCCAGGTCGAGGCAGCCGTTGAGCACGGGCGCCGGCGCGCGGTTGACCATCCAAGTGCCGGCGCCGTCGCTTTCCACGCGCAAGGCCAGTTCGGTCCCCAGTATGGCGAAATGCAGCCGGCGGACGGACCAGTCCGGCCCGGTCTCCAGGCGGTAGTGGGCGCGCAGGTCGCGGCCCTCCTTGCGGCGCAGAATCAAGCCGTCGGCTTGGACGCCGTCGTCGCCGAGCAGCAGGCACAGATGCTCGGAGCCGGGCTCGTCCCAGGGGTTCCAGTAGATATCTCGCCGTCGTTCGCTCACGTAAGCTTGGCTCGCCCGGCTTCAGGTCTTCAGTTCGATGGCGTAGTTCTCGATCACCGTGTTGGCGAGCAATTGCTCGCACATCGCCTCGACGCTGGCCCGCGCCTTGGCGGGGTCTTGCTCGCTCAGCACCAGCTCGATCACCTTGCCTTGGCGGACCTCGCCGACGCCATCGAAACCGAGGTTGTGGAGGGCGTGTTCGATGGCCTTGCCTTGGGGGTCGAGAACGCCGCTTTTCAAGGTGACGTGGACACGGGCATGCACCTTCTGGTCTCCCGACTCCGATGACAGATCGAGCTTGAGCGCCCGGAGACTAGCGACGGCCAGGCGCGCTGACAAGCGGCCAGGAGAGTGCCAAGCCCGGTTTTTCGAGGGACCGCAACACCCGGCGCGTCAGGGCTGGCGGACCAGAAACTGCGCCAGAACTTCGTGCTCGGCCCGCCATTCGAACCACATGAATGCGACCAGCAGAACGGTGCCGAGCAGGACGAGCACGGCAAAAAGGATGAAGTTGTCGGCCGGGTCCTTGAGGAAAAGGCTCCCTGCGGCCCTAAATCTTGCCCAGGCAAGCAAAGGGCGCTTACGGGCAAAATCTTGATACTTCGCTGCGTTTTCCATGAAATCTACCTGAATTCACGGTTTCATTATTGAATGTTACTATACCACAACGGCTGGCAATTTTCAAATCACTAGTAAATGTCCGGCTAGGAGCCGGCACGGCGCCACCGGGAAATACGCGCGAATCTGACAGACGCCTAGGTGACGCGGATGACACCCATCATGCCGGCCACCTGGTGCTCCAGGACGTGGCAGTGGAACATCCAGTCGCCCGGGTTGTCGGCGACGAAGGCGATCTCGACGCTCTGCTGGCGCGAGACGATCACCGTGTCCTGCCAGATGTTGTGCGGCACCGGCTTGCCGTCGCGCTTGAGCACCTTGAAGGCGTGGCCGTGCAGGTGCATGGGGTGCTCGAAGAAGGTGTCATTGAACATCTCGATCACGGCGGTCTGGCCCCGCTCGTAGGTGAGCAGCGGCGGCTCCTCGTGGCCGGCGGCGACCTCGCCGTTGAGCGCCCAGAACCGGTGCGCTCGATTGAGGTCCCGGACCGACATGAGCTGGCCGCGGTAATGGCCGCCCGCCATGCCGCCCATGGCGCCGCCCTCCAGCAGCACCTCGTGGCGGACGGCCCGCCGGAGGTCGGGTTCGGGCAGGGGATTGGCGGGCAGGCGCAGGGCGGCGTCGAGCGGGCTCTCGCGCAGCGGCCGTTGCCTCGCGTAGGCCAGGTCGAGCAGCCGGTAGGCGGCCTTCTTGTAGTAGTCGTCGGTGACCGCGAACTTCTCGCCCGGCCGGCCGGCCATGTCGATGATTAGGTCGGCGCGCATGGCCGGACCCAGTACGATCCGGCCGCCGTCCGGCTCGTGCGGGTCGCAGGGCTGGCCGTCCAGGGCGATGATCACCGGCCGGTGGCGGGCGAAGTTGAGGGCGAAGAAACGGGCATTGGCGACGTTGATCAGGCGCAGGCGGATCCGCTCGCCGGCCCGCACCGGCTCGGTTTCCGGAATGACGCCGTTGACCGTGACCGTATTGCCGATGCGCCCGGCGTGGGCCATGTCGTGGGGCTGATCGAAATCGTCGGTAATTTTCGCCTCCGGCGTCATGCGCCAATCGTCCAGCACCCAGGTCAGGTCCCGGTCGACCTTGGGCGGCATCCGCTCCTCGACGATCAGCGCACCGTAGAGGCCGCGGCCGACTTGGGCGGCGGACCGCACGTGCGGGTGGTACCAGTGCGAGCCGGCATCGGGCACCACGAAGCTGTAGGTGAAGCTCTTACCCGGCGCGACCGGCGGCTGAGTCAGGTGCGGCACGCCATCCATCGCGTTGGGGATGCGCAGACCGTGCCAGTGCACCGTGGTGTCCTCCGGCAGGCGGTTCTCGAACCGGACGGTCAGGCGGTCGCCCTGGCGAATCCTCAGCTCCGGGCCGGGCACCCGCTCGTCGTAGCACCAGACGTCGGTCTTGGGGTAGGAGCGCCCGACGAGTTGAACGCGGCCCGGCTTGGCGCTGAGCCGTTTTTCGACCGCGACGGCGGCCGCAGCCGGCCCGAAGCCGGTCGCGCCGACGGCAAGCGCACCGCCCGCGGCCAGCAACATCCGGCGGCGGCTGAAACCGTGGGACAAAGGCAACATAGCGCTAGTCTTTAACGCGTGAGTTACTGCCAAATCCTTACTGCATGAGCTTGGGGCCCTTGATATCGATCGGCCCCGCCTCGGGCAACACGCCCAGGCGCCGGGCGACCTCCTGGTAGGCCTCCTCGACCTTACCCAGATCGCGACGGAAGCGGTCCTTGTCCAGCTTCTCCTTGGTCTTGACGTCCCACAGCCGGCAGGAATCCGGGCTGATCTCGTCGGCCAGGACGATGCGCATCTCCTCGTCCTGCCAAAGCCGGCCGAACTCCAGCTTGAAGTCGACCAGCTTGAGGCCGACGCCGAGGAACAGGCCGGACAGGAAATCGTTGATCCGGAGCGACATTTGCATCATGTCGTCGAGCTCCTGGGTCGAGGCCCAGCCGAACGCGGTGACATGCTCCTCGCAGATCATCGGGTCGCCCAGCTCGTCGTTCTTCAAATAGTACTCGACGATGGAGCGCGGCAGCGCCGTGCCCTCCTCGACACCGAAGCGCTTGGAGAAGGTGCCCGCGGCCACGTTGCGCACCACCACTTCGATCGGGATGATCTCGACCTCGCGCACCAGCTGCTCGCGCATGTTGAGCCGGCGCACGAAGTGAGTCTGGATGCCGACTTCGGCGAGCCGGGTCATGAGGTACTCGGAGATGCGGTTGTTGAGCACCCCTTTGCCCGTGATGATGCCCTTTTTCTGGTTGTTGAAGGCGGTGGCATCGTCCTTGAAATACTGCACGAGAGTGCCCGGCTCCGGGCCCTCGAACAGCACCTTCGCCTTGCCTTCGTAGATTCGCCTGCGTCGCATGGTGATCACCCCTTTCAAGGGCCGGCGCGCCAGGGTCCGATCCGGAGGAAAGCGCTCGTCCTTCGGTATAGCAAGCGGCGGGGGGCAAAACAACGAATCGCGTCGGCCGGCGGCGAGGCCCGCTTTCGCCGCCGCGCGCCTGGATAGGGAACGGCCTGTTGGTTCCGCGCCCCTTGCGGGCTAATCTGATCGCCGCACGCCGTGTCGGTGAAATCCGTATTAGGGAGAGCCAATGTCGGACCTAGCTGAAGCCGGAGGACGCTGTCTTTGCGGCGCCACAGGGATCACCGCCAAGAAGCTGAGCCGGGACGTCGGCGCCTGCCACTGCGGTATGTGCCGGAAATGGGCCGGCGGGCCTCTCCTGGCGGTCGACGCGGGCAGCGACGTCTCGCTCGAGGGCGAAGACAACATAACCGTGTTCGACTCCTCGGACTGGGCCGAACGCGGCTTTTGCCGCAGATGCGGCAGCCACCTGTTCTACAGGATCAAGGCGAACAACCAGTACATCGTGCCCGTCGGATTGTTCGAGGATGACCAAAGATTCGTTCTCGAACATCAGATCTTCATCGACGAGAAACCGGGCTTTTACGATTTTGCCAACCAGACCAGAAATATGACCGGCGCCGAGGTGTTCGCGCAATACGCCCCGAAATCCGAGTGACCTGAACGAAGCCGGCCGTTCGATCAGGCGCCGCCGCCTGACCGCCCGACGCCCGCGGCGTTTGGATCGAGCTGCCGGCCGGACCTTTCCCGCGGCGGTTCGCCGGTCGCGGCTCGAACGGCAAGAGGTAACCCAACTCATACCTCGGGTATGGCGGGGGCTTAGCTTTAGACGAGGGCCCGCGAATTTGGGCCATGCCCGGGCTGACGCCCAAAATTGTGCAATGCAATATTGACCTTGAAAACCTTTTTCTCAATAGCAAAATACCGATTGTGCAGCGCAAAATAAGCTGTTGTAGAACCTGCAAGGATAGGGAGGAAGATGTTCGTAACGCCGCTAATGACGGAGGTCTTCCATGTTGCCCACCAGCCGCGTAGAGATCGACCGGCGCGCCGATGGCCTTCCCAAGGATCTGTTCGGTGACGGCGGGGACGTCACGCTGATCCCGGTCGACCACCACATCCAGCGAGCCAGGAAGCTGCGCGCCGAGGCGATGGCTCGGTTCATCCGCGAGCTTGGCGCGGCGCTCCGCCGCACCCTGCGCGCCATGGCCGGCGCGGCTTCGTCTGCACCGGGCCGCACCGACGATGCCCTGTCGCTGATCGCCGACCGGCTTCAGTCTCCGCTGACCGCGATCCGGTCCTCGGCGGAGATCCTGCGCGACAATCCCGACATCGATGCTGCCGAGCGGAGCCGCTTTCTCGCGAACCTTCTTGCCGAGGAGGCGCGGCTCGAGGCCCTGGTCCGGGCGATGCTCGATGCCTCGAGCGTCGAGCGCCGCCGGCGCATTTGGCGGGTGCGGCTGGAGCAAACGGGGCTGGAAGGCCATGAGCGAGCGCTCTCTTCGTCCTAGAACCGCGCGTTCCGCGGCCGTGGCCCGGGCCGGCGGGCCGGGGTCGGGCGTGCGCACGCAGCCGCCAAATCCAATCTTTCGCAAGCTCGGGCCGACCGACCAGGGTCGCCTCGCGGCTCATTTGCTGAGGCTCGACGCCTCGGACCGGCAGATGCGGTTTGGCGGCAGTCTCGGCGACCGTTCGATTCGCGCCTACTGCGAACGGATCGACTGGCCAAGGGCCACGATCCTCGGCTGCTTCGTGCAAGGCGAGCTGCGCGGGGTGGCCGAGCTCGTGCTTACGGGTGCCGACTTTCCCGGTAAGGCGGAGCTTGCGCTCACGGTGGAAAAGCCGTTCCAGAACCGGGGCATCGGCACGGAACTCCTGCGCAGGATCCTGGTCATCGCGCGCAACCGCTACCTCACCACGGTCTACATGATCTGCCTCCTGGAGAACCAAGAGATGCGGCATATGGCGCGCAAGTTCGCCGCCCGCCTGGTCATCCGGGAAGGGCAGGTCGAAGGCAAGATCTGGCCGCCCTGGCCGACCTACCTCTCCTTCTTCGAGGAGGCCGCCTCCGACGGTCAGGCGCTGTTTCGGGCGACGTTCGAGACCGCCGTGCCGGACATCGCTCACTCCAGGCCCTGGAAAGGTGCCGCGTAGATCACCGCTCCCGCGCAGCCGCCGAGCGAGCCTGGCGCGAGTTCCAGGGCCATGAAGTACGGCTTCGGATAGATCGTGTCGAATTTCTCCGCCGATGCGGCGGCAAATCCAAAGCGCTCGTAGAACCGCGGCTCGCCGACCAGGAACACGGCGCGCCAGCCGTCGCGTCTCGCGCGGGCCAGGCCTTCGCGTATCAGCGTGGATCCAAGTCCCTGGTTTTGGCGGCCGGGCGTTACCGATACCGGCGCGAGCGCGAGACACCGCTCGGGCGCCTGAAGTCTCGAAAACATGACGTGGCCGACGATTTCGCCGTTGTCTTCCGCGACCAGAGAAATCACCGCATCGCCGGACCGCCTCAGCGCGGCCACCAGGGCGGCTTCCGCGGCCCGGCCAAACGCGGCTGCGACCACCCGTTCGACGGCGGCGACATCCTCGCGGGTTTCATCGCGGGTCTCCATGCGAAGGTCTTGGCTTGCCGGCCGCAGGCTGTCAATCCACGACCCCATTCGGCGGGGCTTGCCACGACGACACAAAGACCCCAAGGATTCTGGATTGCAACAGGGCCGGGACTCGGTCCTGATCGTTTGTCCCGCAAGGTGGCTCGGGGTGCGCCCGCGTTTGGGAGCCATCGCCACAGGGAGACAAGAGATGATGCCTCGCCTCGCGCTCGTTCTTCTGTTCGCCGTCTCGCCGGCCGGCGCGGCCATGGGTCAGCCGACGGTCGAGTTTCTCGGCGCCAGCACGGCCGCGCTGGACAACCCGCACGACCTCAAGCTCTCGCCCGACGGCCGGTACCTCTTCGTCTCGGACGTCGGCAACAGTCGCGTCGTCCTTCTCGACCCGGAGTCGCTCGCGCTGGTCGCGGAATTCGGCGCTGACCACCAGTCCGGCACCCACGACGTCGACTTCGACGCCGAGGGCCGGGCCTACGTGGCGGACACCCACAACAACCGGGTCACGATCTACGAGATGGCGGGCACCAAGGCCACCTTGGTGGGCGAGCTGAAGACCGGCATCCGCGGGCCCGAAGGGGTGCTGGTCCATCCCAACGGCCGGGTCTATGTGGCCGGTGCCTGGTCGGGCAACGTCGTGGCCTATGAGGACGGCAAGGTGGTCGGGCAGCTGACCGGGCTCGCCTCGCCGCACGACCTGGAAACCGCGCCGGGCGGCGACATCTGGCTCGCCGACGCGGGCAACGACCGTATGCTGCTGCTCTCGCCCGACCTGGAGATCAAGCGCGAGCTGAAGGGCGCGCCCTACGACTTCGATGGCGTGCGCTATCAGGACGTGCTGCCGGACGGCACGCTGATCGCGGCCGACAAGTACAACCACGCGGTCAAGATCATCGCCCCCGATGGCGCTCTCCTCGCCGTCATCGGCACGGGCCGTGCGGGCAAGGGCGCCGGCGAGTTCCGAACGCCCGAAGGGATCGAGGTCCGTGGCGAGACGCTCTGGATCTCCGACTCGGGCAACGATCGGGTGGTCAAGTACCGCCTCGAGCTGCGTTAGCCCCGGCGTCAGTGGTCTGGGAACCGGAGCCCGAATCGGACCCAAAAAAGGCTGCGTTTCACCACCAAGCCGCCAAGTCCCTTTGTCGGCGCGCCGCGCGCTCGAAGCTCGCTTCGTGTCTTGCTGTCTTCATGGTGAAACCGTGTCTTTGCCCGGAGTCTTCCGGCCGCCGTGGCGAGCGG
>JBFJPL010000015.1:0-51369 GCA_041617155.1 Kiloniellales bacterium | reverse complement strand
GCTTGTGATGCGCCGGCATCACGCCGCGCCGCGCGCCTAGCCGGATGATCTCGGAAGACCGTCCTAGGGGTACCATATGTCTAATTTAGACCACTAGGTCCCGCTAGGTGACGATGATGTAGGTCAGGGCGGTCAGACTGACCGCGCCCAACACGTTCGAAAGTGCCACCGTCGAGCTGTCGGCTTCGCCGCCTCGGCCCCTGGACTGAACGTCGAACGCAATCGGCATGGTCGCCAGCATCACGGCGATCCAGGCCCAGGACGTCGGTATGCTCATGACCTGCTTGGCCAGGACCCAGACGATCACGGGGAAGGCGGCCAATTTGAGCGCGCAAATCGCCGCGTTCTGCTGCGTGATGCCGCTGATCGAAAAGCGCGCCAGTGTGCCGCCTGCGGCAAACAGGGCGCAAGGTACGCCCGCGTCGGCGAACAGGGCGATGATCTGGTTGGCTGGGCCCGGCAGGCTCACGTTGAACTGGTTCACGAGCAGGCCGGCGACCAGCGCTATGAGGATCGGCTGCTTGGCCTGCGTCGCCACGTCCTTCCAGAGGTTCTGGGGCAGATTGCCCGTCTGGCCGCGCGAAAAGCCGATCACGATGGTGGCCAGCATAGCCATGACCAAGCCGTGCGTGCCGACCAGGATCATCAGAGTGGTCCATTTGCTGCCGAGAACCAGAATGACCGCCGGCAGCCCCAACAGCACCACGTTCGAGTTTGTCGCATAGGCGCCGTAGGCGCCTTGCTCCGAGGCGGCGCCGTGGAAGGCGAAGCGGGCCGTGGCCATGGCCAGGATGAAGACCAGCAGTGCACCGCCATAGTAACTTCCCAGAAGCTCCCAGATGTTGGTGAGATCTTTCGGCAGCTTCGAGTTGGCCATGGTTTGGAAGACCACGACGGGGACCGCGACGGCGACCGCGAAACGGCTGACACCATCGGCCACCGCCTGGCTGAGCCAGCCGAACCTGACGACCAGGTAGCCGATCAGGGCCATGCCAAGGACCGGCAGAACGAGGATGAGTGATTTTTCCATGCTGAGACGCCGTCTTTGTGAAATTTGCGAATGGCTTGGCGGGCGCATCCGTGGGGCACGCCCGCGCGTGGCGCCAAGGTTGTGGCCCGGACCTTAATTTCGGATTAACGCTGGAGTTGTGCCGGGCCGGCTCTCAAAGCACGCCCGAAAAGAGTTGAGGGCCGCAGCTTGGGGGAAACTGCGGCCCTCGGGGTATGAGGGTACTGGAAATGGGGAAGGGCTAGGTGGGGATATTAAAGCCTCTAGAAGTTAATGAATGGTTAACGCAAAAATAATTTTTCCGGGTGCGTGCATTTTTTTTCAAGGGCCTCGTGTCGCCGATGTTCAGCGTCTATCCTGTGCGAAAGAAGAGAGGAGAGATCGATGTTGATCAGACACAATCCGGTCAGCGTGGCGCCGCCCTTCTCGCCTTACAGCCATGCGGTCGAGGCGCCGGCCGATGCGCGGTGGCTATATGTCTCGGGGCAGGTCGGGGTCCAGGCCGACGGCAGTCTGGCCAAGGAACCCCAGGCGCAGATGGAGCAGACCTGGCGCAACCTGCTCGCGGTGCTGCAGGCCGCCAACATGGGGCCGCACGACCTGGTCAAGGTAACCGCGTACCTGACGCGCCCGGATAACATCGCATTGTTCCGCGAAGTGCGCGAGACCCTGCTCGACGGCGCGCAGCCGGCCTCGACCCTGGTGATCGTCGCCGGCCTTGCCCATCCCGATTGGCTGGTCGAAATCGAAGCGGTCGCCGCGGCGTAGTGTCCTGGTGTTGAAGTTCGTCTCAACAGGTTTGGCGGTTAGCACTGACAGAACAACTCCCCCTCACCCTCCCACGGCTTCGCCGCGGGTCCCTCCCTCTCCTTGGGGAGAGGGCTTGGCCTGCCAAGGGCGCGAAGCGCGGGGGAGTTGTTTTGCGATCGCCCGCGTGCGCCATGCGGGCTGCAAGACTCGGATAGAAACGACAAGGCCTGCACCGCAGGCTCGCACGGCCACCACGGTCTCGTGCGGCACGCGGTTGGCGAGGAGGTTCTATGACACCCAAGGCGATCGTCTGCGGCCTTGTTGCCGTCTTCATGTTCCTGTCGGGGTCGCAGGCGATGGCCGAAACGCCGCCTCTGCCGTCGCCCGACCAGGTCTTCACGATCGCGATCCAACCGCACGCCAAGCAGCTGGCCGTCCACTTCACGCCGAAATCGCTGCTGGCGGCGCTGCCCCATCTCAAGCCGGCCTACATGCTCGAGCCGATCGGCGGCAAGATCTGGTCGCAGTCCGGCGTCATTGTGCTGAAGGACAAGACGGTGCTGTTCTGGCGCAGCTACCGCGACGACGTGATCGCGGTCGAAACCGACGGCAAACGACTGCTCTACGCAATCGATCGCTAGAGGGCTTGCGTGCCTAAGCTGCGCGTCCCGCGTGGCGAACGCAGAAAGCTAAGCCGCTGTGCCGCCCACCGTGAGGCCGTTGATCAGCATGGTCGGCTGGCCGACGCCGACCGGCACGCCCTGGCCTTCCTTTCCGCAGGTGCCGATGCCGGTGTCGAGCGCCATGTCGTTGCCGACCATGGAGACCTTGGTCATGGCGTCGGGGCCGTTGCCGATCAAGGTCGCGCCCTTGACCGCCGGGCCGATCTTGCCGTCCTCGAGCAGATAGGCCTCCGTGCAGGAGAACACGAACTTGCCCGAGGTGATATCGACCTGGCCGCCGCCGAACTGCACCGCGTAGAGGCCCTGCTTGACCGAACCCAGGATCTCGGCCGGCTCGTGCGCGCCGTTCAGCATGTAGGTGTTGGTCATGCGCGGCATGGGGATGTGGGCATAGCTTTCGCGCCGGCCGTTGCCGGTCGGCGCCATGCCCATGAGGCGCGCGTTCTGGCGGTCCTGCATGTAGCCGACCAGGATGCCGTCCTCGATCAGGGTGGTGCACTGAGACGGCGTGCCCTCGTCGTCGATGGTCAGCGAGCCGCGCCGGTCGGCGAGGGTCCCGTCGTCGACCACGGTCACGCCGGGTGATGCGATGCGTTGGCCGATCAGGCCGGCGAAGGCCGAGGTCTTCTTGCGGTTGAAATCGCCCTCGAGGCCGTGGCCGACCGCCTCGTGCAGCAGAATGCCGGGCCAGCCGGCGCCGAGCACGACCTGCATCTCGCCGGCCGGCGCGTCGACCGACCCGAGGTTGACCAGCGCCATGCGGTAGGCCTCGTCGACCGCGGCGCGCCAGTAGCCGGGCTCCATCAAGCTGGCATAGGCGATCCGCCCGCCGCCGCCGTGGTTGCCGCTCTCCATGCGGTCGCCCTCGCCGACCACCACCGATACGTTGAGCCGAACCAGCGGCCTGATGTCGGCCTTGTGCTCGCCCCCGGCACGTACGATCTGCACCGCTTGCCAGTTGCCGCTGATCGAGGCGCTGACCTGGCGGACCCGCGAATCCTTGGCCCGGGCATAGGCGTCGATCTCTTCGAGCAGCTTGACCTTGGCCTCGAACGGCACCTGCGACAGCGGATTGTCGTCGCCGTAAAGCAGTGTGTTGGTGCCGGCGGGCGCCTCGGCCATGGTGCCGCCGTGGCCCTTGTGCACCGCCGTGACCGTGGTCGCGGCGCGCTGGATCGCCGCCTCGGAAAGCTCGCTGGCATGGGCGTAGCCGGCCGCCTCGCCGGCGATGCTGCGCAGACCGAAACCCTGCATGGTGTCGAAGCTGGCGCTCTTCAGGCGGCCGTCGTCGTAGGCCAGCCCTTCGGACTGGCGGTATTCGAGGAACAGCTCGCCGTCGTCGGCGCCCGAGAGGGCGCTGTTCACCAGGGACTCGGTCCGCCGCCGGTCGAGTCCGGCGCGGTTGAAGAACAGGTCGTCGGTCACGGCCATGTGGCTCATGGAAATCTCCGTCTCGGGCTACCGGTAGCGGCTAACGCTCCCTAATATGGGGTGGCCGGCGCAAATGTCAGCAACACTCTTGCCCGCGCCGCCGCGCGGTTGGAAAGGCTCCTGGATGACACAACGCTTCGCGGAACACCCTTTGCGCCACGACCTGATCGCCGAGGTCCATGCCCGGCCGTTCGCCGAACTCCGGCCGCCCGAACGGGTCGCCTATTTCGCGATGCTGTCCGGCGAGAAGGGCGCCGAAGCCGATCATCGGCATGTGGCGGAGCTGTTCAATCGGTTCGATCAGCCGAAACCGGCCGCCGGGTCGAAGCATGCCATCGGCGATTTCGGTGGATTCCGCCTGAAATGGGAACGGCACACCGAATTCTCGAGCTACATGTTCATGGTCCGTGGCGCGAGCCATGGTTTGCCCTTCTCGAGTCCGGCTTCGCTGGCCGTACCGGCGGACTGGCTGGCGGCCTTGCCGGGCCAGCTCATGGTCGGCTTGAAGGTCGAGGTTTTGGCCGCGCAAGCCGAGGAGATCAGCCCGGGCAATCTGGCCCGGCTGTTCTCGGTCGAAAACTTCGCCGGCGGCGCGGTCTCCGGCGGCGCGGCGCTGGCCTGGATGGATTTTGCCGCCGACACCGAAGGTTATGGTCGTGTGCTGGTGCACGACAGGGGATTGCGGCCGCGCCAGGCCGGCCGCATCGTGCAACGGCTGTGCGAGATCGAGACCTACCGGGTCATAGCGTTGCTCGCGTTGCCGCTGGCGCGTTCCCATGGTCCGGAATTGTCCCGGGTCGAGGAGCGCCTGACCGAGATCGCCACGCGGATCGGCGGCATCAAGCAACTCGAAGACGAGCGCCGCCTGCTGCAGGAACTCACCGAGCTGTCGGCCAACGTCGAACGTATCGCCGTTGCGACCAACTACCGCTTCGGCGCCGCGCGGGCTTACTACGGTCTCGTGCGCATGCGCGGCGAGCAATTGCGCACGACGCGTGTCGAAGGTTATCAGACCTTCGTCGAATTCATGGATCGCAGGCTGGCTCCGGCGATGCAGACCTGCGAGTCGGTGGCCGAGCGCATCGAGCTGCTTTCCGAGAGGATAGCGCGCGCCGGCCAGTTGCTGCGCACCCGGGTCGACATCGAACTGGAGGCGCAGAATCAGAAAGTCCTGCTTTCCATGGACCGCCGGGCACAGCTTCAGCTCCGTCTGCAGCAAACCGTCGAGGGCCTGTCGGCGGTCGCGATCAGCTATTACCTGGTCGGCTTGATCAGCTACCTGGCCAAGGCGGTCAAGAGCCGGGGGCTGGCGGTCGATCCGGACCTCGTGTCCGGCATCGCCGTGCCGCTTGTTCTGGCCTTGGTATGGCTGGGTGTCCGACGGATCCGCCGCCATGTCGGCAAGGCCAACGTCGGCTCGGCCGGCTAGCCGTTCGGCGGACCTTTCGCGGATCTCTTTGCGGACCGTTCAGTGCACCGTCTCGTGCGGCCAGATCGGGCAGTCGAGCACGAAGCTGTGATCGAGCGCGTCGACCGAGCGGGTGCGCGCGACGTCCGGGCCATGGTGCTTGAGCGCCAGGTCGCGCAACACCAGGGTCAAGGCGACGAGCACGTCGACCGGATCCGCGTCCGACTCCAGGCACCTGGTCATGATATGGCTGTACAGCTCGCGCAAATCGAGCAGCTGTTCGTTGTCCTGGTCCAACGTGTCGTTATCCTGGTCGAACATTGCCGTTCCCGGTGGTTGTCCTACGAGCTGTGATGTTGCCCGCATTCCTTAAGCAATTCCTTAACGGCCACATCGCCTCTCACAAGCGTAGGAGGTTAAGCGCAATGCGCTACAAATCCGCTGGCCGCGGGCTTGTGGGGCCCTGCGACTTGAGCTAGTTTGCGCCAAAAGGGGGGCAGGCCTTGCTGCCGGATGTCGTTGGCATAATTCTACTATTGGCCAGATGACGTTCCGTCGGCGGCGAGAGAGGAAGGGCTAGGGCATGACGATCTTCAAGAAATTGGCATTTTGCTTGGCGACCGCCCTGGCGGCGCTCGGCCTCTGGTCTGGACTGCCGGGGCCGCTGAATGCGGCGCAGCCGCTGCCCTGGCAGGTAGGTTTCCAGCCGGCGGCCTCGCCGACCATGGCGCAGATCGCGGAGTTCAACACCCTCTTGTTGGTGATCATCGTCGCCATCACGATTTTCGTCCTCGGCCTGCTGCTATATGTCATCGTGCGCTATTCCGAAAAGCGCAATCCGACGCCCTCCAGGACCACGCACCACACCACGATCGAGGTGATCTGGACCGTCGTGCCGGTGATCATTCTCGTGATCATCGCGATCCCCTCGTTCAAGTTGCTGTACTTTGCCGACCGGGCCGAAGATGCCGAAATGACCATCAAGGCGATCGGCCGCCAGTGGTACTGGTCCTACGAATACCCGGACCACGGCAACTTCACGTTCGACGCCAATATGGTGCCGGAAGATGAATTGCAGCCCGGCCAGCCGCGCTTGCTGCAGACCGACAACGCCATCGTTCTGCCGGTCGATACGCGAATCCGGATTCTCGTGACCGCGAGCGACGTGCTGCACAACTTCGCCATGCCCTCCATGGGTCTCAAAATGGACGCCGTGCCCGGGCGACTCAACGAGACCTGGGTGACGATCAACGGTGAAGGCACCTACTACGGTCAGTGCTCGGAGCTGTGCGGCACCGGCCATTCCAACATGCCGATCATGATCAAGGCGGTCTCCAAGACGGAGTTCTCGCGCTGGGCCGAGCAGGCCAAGGAGCAATTCGCGCGCGTCGAGGAGCCGGCGGCTCCCGTCACGCCCGCGGTACCGGTGCGGCTCGCCGCGACCGGCGGAGATGTCGAGAAGGGTAACTGAAGATGGCTTACGACAAGAGCGAAGCTCACGGGCACGACCACCACGACCACAAGCCCGGTTTCTTCGTGCGTTGGTTCTGCTCGACCAACCATAAGGACATCGGCACGCTTTACCTGATCTTCGCGGTGGTCGCCGGACTGATCGGCGGTCTCTTCTCGATCATCATGCGTTTGGAATTGATGGAGCCGGGCGTTCAATATCTGCTGGCCGACGGCTCGCCCGACGGCCAGTTCTGGAACGTGATCATCACCGCGCATGGTCTGATCATGGTGTTCTTCGTGGTCATGCCGGCGCTGATCGGCGGCTTCGGCAACTGGTTCGTGCCGCTGATGATCGGTGCGCCGGACATGGCCTTCCCGCGCATGAACAACATCTCCTTCTGGCTTCTGGTGCCGGCGTTCCTGCTGCTGCTCGGCTCGGCCTTCGTCGGCGTCGGCGCCGGCACCGGCTGGACGGTCTATCCACCGCTCTCCTCCAGCCTGGGTCATGGTGGGCCATCGGTCGACATGGCGATCTTCGCGTTGCACCTGGCCGGTGCCTCGTCGATTCTGGGCGCGATCAACTTCATCACCACGATCTTCAACATGCGCGCGCCGGGCATGACGCTGCACAAAATGCCGCTCTTCGTCTGGTCGATCCTGGTGACCACCTTTCTGCTGCTGCTGGCGCTGCCGGTGCTTGGCGGCGCGATCACCATGCTGCTGACCGACCGTAATTTCGGCACGACCTTCTTCGACGCCGCCGGCGGCGGCGACCCGATCCTGTTTCAGCACCTCTTCTGGTTCTTCGGACACCCGGAGGTCTACATCATGATCCTGCCCGCCTTCGGCATCATCAGTCAGATCGTCTCGACCTTCAGCCGCAAGCCGGTTTTCGGCTACCTCGGCATGGCCTACGCCATGGTTTCGATCGGCGCCGTCGGATTCATCGTCTGGGCGCACCATATGTACACCGTCGGTCTGGACGTCGACACCCGGGCCTATTTTACCGCGGCGACGATGATCATCGCGGTGCCGACCGGCATCAAGATCTTTAGCTGGATCGCCACCATGTGGGGCGGCTCGATCCGCCTCGACACGCCGATGCTCTGGGCGGTCGGCTTCATCTTCCTCTTCACTCTAGGCGGCGTGACCGGCGTCGTGCTGGCCAACGCCGGCATGGACCTGGCGTTCCACGATACCTATTACGTGGTCGCCCACTTCCACTACGTGCTCAGCCTGGGCGCCGTCTTCGGCATCTTCGCGGCGATCTACTATTGGCTCGGCAAGATGAGCGGCCGGCAATATCCGGAGTGGGCCGGCAAGTTTCATTTCTGGACCACCTTCGTCGGGGTGAACCTGACCTTCTTCCCGCAGCATTTCTTGGGCGCGGCCGGCATGCCCCGGCGCTATATCGACTACCCCGACGCCTACGCGGGTTGGAACTACGTGTCCTCCTGGGGCTCCTACATCTCGGCCGCCTCGACGATCTTTTTCGTGGTGCTGCTGATCTACACCCTGCGCGCCGGCAAGCGGGTCGAGGAGAACTATTGGGGCGAAGGGGCCACCACACTTGAGTGGACGGTGTCCTCGCCGCCGCCGTTCCATACCTACGAGGAGCTGCCGCAAATCAAATGACCGCGACCGCCCGGGGCAGTTCCTTCGGGCGGCGGAGAGATGAATTCGAGAGACGCCAGTGACCGACGCTTCGCTTGAGATCGCCACAAAGACCGGGCCCGATACGCTGATCGACAGCGTGCCGGTGAGCCGTGTGGCGGACTACCTTGCGCTGCTCAAGCCGCGGGTCATGTCGCTCGTGGTCTTCACCGGCTATGCCGGCCTGGCGGTGGCGCCAGGCGAATTGCACCCGCTCTTGGCCTTGGTTGCGGTGCTCTGCATCGCGGTCGGCGCGGGTGCCGCCGGTGCGATCAACATGTGGTACGACCGGGATATCGACGCGATCATGGCGCGGACCCGAGCGCGGCCGATCCCGGCCGGCCGGGTGGCGGCCGACGAAGCCCTGGCCTTCGGGGTGGTCCTCAGTCTCTTCTCGGTCATGCTCATGGGCCTGGCGGTCAACTGGACAGCAGCGGCGCTCCTGGCCCTGGCCAATGGCTTCTACGTCTTCATCTATACCGTCTGGCTGAAACGCCGGACGCCGCAGAACATCGTGATCGGCGGCGCCGCGGGTGCTTTTCCGCCGATGATCGGCTGGGCGGCGGTGACCGGAACGGTCAGCTTGGAGTCGATCGTCCTGTTCCTGATCATCTTCATGTGGACGCCGCCGCACTTCTGGGCCTTGGCGCTCTACCGGGAGGGCGACTACGCCAAGGCCGGCGTGCCCATGCTGCCGGTGGTCGCCGGCAAGACTGCGACCCGGCGGCAGTTGTTGATCTACACGCTGCTGCTGTTCCCGCTCACCTTGGTGCCGGCTTTCGTAGGCATTGCCGGCGTGCTCTACGGGGTGGTTGCAACCGCCTTGGGTGGGCTTTTCGTGGTTATGGCGTTCAAGCTGCAGATGGAGCAGACCGATCGCCTGGCGCGGCGCATGTTCGGTTTCTCGATCCTCTATCTCTTTGCGCTCTTCGCGCTGATGATCGTCGATCGGGCGAGCGCTGTGCCGCTGAGCCTGGTGGGGTCGGTATGGTGATGGCGGAGCCGGAAAACAGCGACCACCTGCGGCGCCGGCAGCGGACCAAGAATTTCACGTTGGCCGGGATTCTGCTCGCCTTCGTGTTGGGGGTCTATCTGGTTTCCATTGTCCGAATGACGGGCGGTTGAAGTCATGTCGAATTCTGACCATAGCCAAGCTAGGCGGTCGCGAAACGCGACGGTTGGCTTGGCGCTCGGCGGCCTGGTCTTCGCCATGGTCGGGCTCGCCTTCGCGTCCGTTCCGCTCTACCGGCTGTTCTGCCAGGTGACCGGCTTCGGCGGCACGACCCAGGTGGCCGAGGCCGTGCCGGCCCAGGCCGGCGAAAGGGTCTTCAAGATCCGTTTCAACGCCGATGTGCATGGCGACCTGCCGTGGCGCTTCCAGCCGGAGCAGCGCGAGGTCATCCTGAGGGTCGGCGAACCCGGCTTGGTGTTCTATCGGGCGCAGAACCTGTCGAAGCGGACGGTCACCGGAACCGCGACCTTCAATGTGACGCCGCTCAAGGCCGGCCAGTATTTCAGCAAGGTGCAGTGCTTCTGCTTCGATGAACAGACGCTGACGCCGGGCGAGATCGCGAGTCTGGGAGTGTCCTTCTTCGTCGATCCGGCCATTCTGGAGGACGCCAATCTGGACGAGGTGACCGCAATCACCCTTTCCTACACATTTTTCCATAGTCTCGATGAACAGGATGCGACTCCGGAAGCCGGTGTCGTGCCAGAACAACAGCATGCCTCCGGCCGACCACAGGGCTCCGTGGTACGGTGAAGGTTCGGCAAGGGGCGGGTTACGAGGGCAAGTCATGAGCGAAACGACGGCGCACGGTCACCAGGCCAAGCACCCGTATCACCTAGTCGATCCCAGCGTCTGGCCTCTGCTCGGCGCGGCCGCCGCCGGTATCCTGGCGCTCGGCATGGTGCTTTTCATGCACGATATGACGCCTTGGCTGGTGCCGCTCGGTCTGGTCCTGGTGGCGCTGATCATGGCCGTCTGGTGGCGCGACGTGGTCAACGAGGCGACTTTCCAGGGCCACCATACGCCGATCGTGCAGATCGGGCTGCGCTACGGCATGCTGCTTTTCATTGCCTCCGAGGTGATGTTCTTCTCAGCCTTCTTCTGGGCCTATTTCGACGCCTGGCTGTACCCCAAAGCGGCCACCGGGTTCGTGTGGCCGCCCCAGGGCATCGAAGTGTTCGACCCCTGGGACGTGCCGTTCCTCAATACCCTTGTGCTTTTGCTTTCCGGCTGCACCGTGACCTGGGCGCATCACGCGGTGATCGAAGGCAATCAGCGTGACGCCGTTCGCGGCTTGGCTCTCACGGTCCTGCTCGGCCTCATCTTCACTTCGCTGCAGGCCTATGAATACGCCCACGCGGCCTTCGCCTTCACCGACGGAATCTACCCCTCGACCTTCTTCATGGCGACCGGTTTCCACGGATTCCACGTTATCATCGGCACCACCTTCCTGTTCGTCTGCCTGATCCGGGCGAAAAAGGGCCACTTCAAGCCGGACCATCACTTCGGCCTGGAGGCGGCGGCCTGGTACTGGCATTTCGTGGACGTGGTGTGGCTGTTCCTCTTTACCTTCGTTTATGCCGTGAGTTCTTGAGAGGCGGGTGCCCGAACAGCCCTACCATCCGCGCGTATCGCCGGTCGCGCCCGGCTTGGCCTGCAGGTGTCCGCGCTGCGGCAAGGGTAAACTTTACGACGGCTTCCTGACGGTCGCCGAGACCTGCAAGGTCTGCCGGCTCGACCTGCGAAAGGCAGACAGCGGCGACGGGCCGGCGGTGTTCATCATCTTCATCCTGGGCTTTCTGGTGGTGCCGCTGGCGCTGCTGCTCGAAGCCAAGGTCGGGCCGCCCTATTGGGTCCACGTGGCGATCTGGCCGGTGGTGATCCTCGTTGGCGCTCTTGGCTTGCTGCGTCCCTTGAAGGGCCTGTTGATTGCCCTTCAGTTCCACCACAAGGCCAGCGATGGGGGCGCCCAGCGCTATGACTGAGGCGCCGTCGGGCCGGCGCCGGTTCAAGCCGGGCCTTTGGGCGACGGTGTGCACGGCGGCTACGTTGGTCATCCTGATCGCGTTGGGCACTTGGCAGGTGCAGCGCCTGTACTGGAAGCAAGGCCAGATCGCCGAACGCCAGTCGCGCAGCACGGTGCCGGCCGTCTCGCTACCGCGTGAGATCGACGATCCGGCGGGGCTCGAGTTCCATCGCGTCGCCTTGACCGGGCATTTCCTGCATGACCGCGAGTTGTACCTGAGCGGTCGGACGGTGAAGCGCCAGGTCGGCTTTCACGTCGTCACTCCCATGGTCCTGACGGACGGGCGCGGCGTGCTGGTCGATCGGGGCTGGGTGCCGGACAGGCACAAGGATCCCTCGACCCGGGCGAAAGGCCAGATTGCCGGCCAGGTTACGTTAGAAGCGCTGGTCCGCCAGGGCGGCTGGAAGGCCGCGGCGCTGTTCAGGCCAGATAATCAGCCCGGCGACAACCTCTGGCTCTGGGTCGACCCGCCGGCCATGGCGGCTCGCGCCGGCCTCGGGAACCCGGTTACGGCGATCTACCTGGAGGCCGGGCCGGCGGCCAACCCAGGTGGCCTGCCGATCGGCGGCCAGACCCGCCTCGAGCTGCGCAACGACCACCTGCAATACGCCATCACCTGGTACGCGCTCGCGGTGGCCCTCGTCGTGATCTACGTGCTCTTTCAGCTGCGGCGGGAAGGCGAGGCGTGACGGCGTACGGCATAGCTGGGAAGCCGGCCGGGTGCGTAGTGCCACGGCGTGATGGTGCAAGGATCCGAGAAGGTTTTCAGAGGTGAGGCGACAATGTTCGACTGGCAGCGTAGAATCGTGTTGTAGTACTGCGGGTCGCCGCCCGACGTAACCAGCGGCCGGAACGGGCGCTCTGTGTCACCTTTGGCGTCGCGACAGCTCAGACTAGCGGGTCAGGAGGCACGACCATGACGAACGAAAAGCCGATCGACGATGCGGGTGCGTATGGATCCGCTCAACCAATTGTCCGCAAGATCGGCGTGGCGGACCTCGGAGACGCTTTGGCCAGGGGCCTCAGTGACTTCAAGGCGATGCCAACCCATCTGGTTTTCCTCTGCGTGATGTATCCCATCCTCACGCTCGTTTTCGCCAGGGTTTACGCCGGATACGAGGTGCTGCCGCTGGTCTTCCCGCTCCTTGCCGGATATACCCTGATCGGCCCGTTGGTTGCGACCGGCATGTACGAACTGAGCCGGCGTCGTGAGCAGGGTCTCGATATCTCCCGGATGCATGCCTTCGAGGTCCTCGCATCCCCGTCGATCCGCGCCATCGCGACGCTCGGCGTCGTGCTGCTGGTGATCTACTTCGCGTGGTTGTTTGCTGCGCAGGCCATCTACGTGCAACACTTCGGCAGCGCGCCGCCGGAGTCGATTACGGAGTTCGCCCGCCAAGTCTTCACGACCTCCTCGGGCCGGTCACTCATAATCGTGGGCTGCGGCGTCGGCTTCGTCTTCGCGGCCGTCGTGTTCACCCTCAGCGTGGTGTCCTTTCCGATGCTTCTGGACCGGGATGTCGGTGTCATGACGGCTGTTCAAACGTCAGCAAGAGCGGTTCTCGCGAACCCGATAACAATGGCGATATGGGGCTTCATCGTTGCCGCCACCCTGCTGATCGGCTCCTTGCCTCTTTTCGTGGGCCTCGCGGTCGCCTTGCCGGTGCTCGGGCATGCGACCTGGCATCTGTATCGCAAAATCGTGGAAGGCTGACGCGCCGACCAACTGGGGGCTCGTCACAAAGCCGGGTTCGCGATAACAACTCGGCAGGTCGTCTTTGGGAGGGCGGGATGTTGATTTCGCCCGCGTTGGCGGGCCACGGCGTGACTGACACCGGTGGCTCCGGGGGAGGCATCGCGCTATTGATCATTCTAGCGGTTGTTATCGTGTGCGTTCTTGTCCTGGTGGGCCAGAAGAAATGGCGCAGTCGCAAGTCAAGGCGCGATGGCAGCGGTAGTCAGCGGTTGAAACACCTTCGAGGGAACGGATCGTCACAATAACAGGGAAGGTCAACGCGCATTGCCCAACGGAACCTTAGGAGCGCGACCGACAAGACATCGGAGACAACGGCAGCGATAGTCCCGGAAAATTTCAGTCATCCAATGAACGAACCAGCAACCATACGCCGTACATAACGAGCGCACCGACGATCAAACCGACTATCAATCCAGCCCACCCAGCCCAATACATTCTTCGTCCCTGCTCTAACCGGTGATGCTCCCTTCGCCCAACTCGATATACCCTCCCGATAATTACCTGTGCTATCCCGGTCGGTGAGCGATCGCACTTTCGATTGGCCCACCATGCGGGCGAATAATGCTGCTAGTTGGCTATGAGCACGGCGCTTCTCTCCAGCAAACGCCAGCCTGTCACGCGCGGATATGACCACGTGGACGCGTTTAATGCGTCCCGCTAGTAAATCAAGTTAAGAACAATACCCAACAGACCTAACAAGAGGACGACCATTCCGATTATTCCGGCTACCGTCCCCACGTGTCTTAGCTGAAAGTCTTCTGCCATTACCGCCGGATCCCATTCACATTCGGTTTCAGCGTCTAATCTATCGTCTCACCTCAATCAGCACAACCAAACCCGCTCCCAAAGAAGGGGTCACGATCTCGGACCTTTGGGACTAGGAACCCGCCACGAAGAATATGCCCCGCGTGAAGAAGGTATAGTCCGCTTCGAAGGTCATGAGCAACACGAACACCAAAACCAGGACCGGCGGGACCAAAATGGCATAGACCAGGGCCAGCCGCTCCCAGAGCATGTGCATGAAGACGGCGACGATCAGCCCCGCCTTCAGCATCATGAACACGAGGATCAGAGTCCACCTGAGATAACCCTCTAGTCCGAAGTAGTCGACGGCATAAGACCCCGCGCTCAGAACGAAAAGCCACCCCCAGATCTTGAGATAAACCCCGATCGGATGCTGTTGGCCCTCTACGTGTGCCTTACCCTCTACGTGTGCCTGACCTTCTGCTTGTGCCATGTTGTCCTCTTACCAAAGATAGAACAATGCGAAGATGAAGACCCAGACCAGATCGACGAAGTGCCAGTAGAGACCCATGATTTCGACGGCCTCGTAGTTCGACTTCCTGCTGGTGAAAAAGCCCGGCCTGCGCTGATCGAAATCCCCGCGCCAGACCTTGCGCGCAATGGCGATCAGGAAAATCACGCCGATCGAGACGTGGGTGCCATGGAAGCCCGTGATCATGAAGAAGGTCGAGCCAAACTGGGCGGCGCCGAAGGGGTTGCCCCAAGGGCGGATTCCTTCCTCGACGATCAGCTTGGTCCACTCGAACGCCTGCATGCCGACGAATGTGGCGCCGCCTAACGCGGTCATCAACAACCAAAACGCGCACCACTTGCGGACGTTGCGATAGCCGTAGTTGACCGCCAAGACCATCGTCCCGCTGCTGCTGATCAGGACGAAGGTCATGATGGCGATCAGAATGAGGGGAACATCCTGGCCCCCGATATGCAAAGCGAAGATCGCACTGGAGTCGGGCCAAGGCTCCGTCGTCGACATGCGGACAGTCATGTAGGACAGCAAGAAACAGCTGAAGATGAAGGTATCGCTGAGCAGGAAGATCCACATCATCGCCTTGCCCCAGGGGACATTCTTGAACGCCCGCTGGTCCGAGGACCAGTCGGCGACGATGCCTGGCAAGCCGTCAGGCCGCGTGAGGGTCTCGCCCGTATCTGTCAGCGTAGACTGTGCCATGTGCTCTTAGTCCTCTTTACGTCAACAACAGCAGACCGAACAAAACCAGCCAGACCACGAGCAGGAAGTGCCAGTAAACGGCGCACAACTCCACGCTCAAGCGTACTCGGGCCGGCCCAAAACCGCGCCACACTTTGTCGGAGGTTCTGCCCCAGGCGACCAAGCCGCCCAACAGGTGCAGCCCGTGCAGCCCGGTGATCAGGTAGAAGAATCCGTTGGCCGGGTTCGTGGCCGCGAAATAGCCCAAAGCGGCCAATTGTTGCCACACCAAAAGCTGCCCGGCCAGGAAGGCAAAGGCGAAACTACCGCCGGCGAACAGGCCGACTTTGACGCCGTCCATCTGTCCGCGACGCGCGCTGATCACGGCCCATTGCCAAGCGACGCTGCTCAAGATCAGCATGGCGGTGTTCAGCCACAACACCCACGGGTCGTGCAGGGGCCGCCAGTCCGCAACCCCCATCCGGTCAGCGTAAGCAATCACCAGGAGCGAGAACAGAACCGTAATCACGGCCAGCAACACCCTCAGGCCGAGCGTCGCCAAGGGCAGCGAAAAGGCGCGGCCGTGGCGAAGGTCAACGGCCGCACCCGGTACCGTCTCCCAGGGTTTTTCCGTCAGCTGATGGAAGAGGCTCACCGTTCAGCCATCCCGGGCGCCCGACGCCCCGGCATATCCCGATGCCGCTCGTGAAACCGGTTGGGCCATTGATTGCCGCTATTCCGCCGGCTGGGCAGCGGCGCCGGACAGGTCCTCACGGCCGCTGTCGGCAGGCACCTGTTCCGGCGGAAGGTTCTGTGGCAGGAAGTCCTGGTCGGCGCCCGGCACGCTGTAATCGTAAGCCCAGCGATAGACGTTCGGTAGCGTCTTGCCAAAGTTGCCATGCCCCGGTGGGACCTCCGGTGTTTGCCACTCCAGCGTGGTGGCCCGCCAAGGGTTGTGACCGGCGAGTTTGCCTTTGAAAGCGCTCTGAACCAGGTTGAATATAAACACCACCTGGGCGAAGCCCACGATCAACGCCACGACGGTGATAAAGGCGTTCAGCGTCTCGGCCGAATCCGGAATGAAGCTGGTCTCGCCCATTTCGAAATAGCGGCGCGGCACGCCCAGAAAGCCCAGGTAGTGGAGCGGGAGAAAAATCGTATAGGCGCCAAGGAAGGTGACCCAGAAGTGAAACTGGCCCATCGCCTGGTTTAGCATTCGCCCGGTCATCAAGGGGTACCAATGGTATATCGCCCCGAAGATGACGAGGATCGGCGCCACACCCATCACCATATGAAAGTGAGCGACCACGAACATGGTGTCCGAAAGCGGCACATCCACGACCGCATTGCCGAGGAACAGACCTGTGATCCCCCCGTTCACGAAGGTGATGATGAACGCGATGGCAAACAGCATCGGAATCGTCAAGTGGATGTTGCCGCGCCACAGGGTCAGCACCCAGTTGTAGACCTTGAGGGCAGTGGGCACGGCAATGATCAGCGTGGTGGTGGCGAAGAAGAACCCGAAATAGGGATTCATGCCGCTGACGTACATGTGGTGCGCCCACACCACAAAGCTGAGGGCGCCGATGACCACTATCGCCCAGACCATCATCCGATAACCGAAGATGTTTCTTCTGGCATGGACGCTGAGCAGGTCGGAGACGATGCCGAAGGCCGGCAGGGCGACGATATAGACCTCGGGATGGCCGAAGAACCAGAACAGATGTTGAAACAGGATCGGACTGCCGCCGCCATACTCAAGCTGCTCCCCCAGCGCGACGATGGTTGGCATGAAGAAGCTGGTCCCCAGAAGCCTGTCGAACAACATCATGACGGCGCCGACGAACAGGGCGGGGAAGGCCAACAGCGCCAGGATCGTGGCCACGAAGATGCCCCATACCGTCAAGGGCAGGCGCATCAGTGTCATCCCCCGCGTGCGCGCCTGCAGCACGGTCACCACGTAGTTCAACCCGCCCATGGTGAAGCCAATGATGAAGAGCGCCAGGGAGACGAGCATCAAAATGATGCCCCCATCGGCGCCTGGAGTGCCGGAGAGAATGGCCTGGGGCGGATACAGGGTCCAGCCGGCCCCGGTCGGCCCGCCTGGCACGAACCAGCTCGCCACCAACACCAGCACGGCGAGCAGATAGACCCAGTAACTCAGCATATTCACATAGGGGAAGACCATATCGCGGGCGCCGACCATCAGCGGAATCAGGTAGTTGCCGAAGCCTCCCAGGAACAGGGCGGTGAGCAGGTAGATCACCATGATCATGCCGTGCATCGTGATGAACTGGTAGTAATCGGTTGGGTCGATAAAGGCGAAGCTCTCCGGGAATCCCAATTGCAGCCGCATCAACCACGACAACACCAAAGCCACCAACCCTATCGCGATCGCCGTGAAGGAGTATTGGATGGCGATGACTTTGGCATCCTGGCTAAAGACGTACTTCGTCACCCAGCTTTTCGGATGATAAAGCTCCATCTCCGCGACTTCGGCAGGTGGGATATCTTCGGCGTTGGTCGGTACGAAATAGGCCATCAAAACACCCTCTTCGCTTTCTTTGCATGAGGCTCTATTGGTTTGAATCTCACCGTGCGGAGCCACTATCAACGGAATCCACTTCGCCCTCACTCAAGGCCAGACTCGTTGCCTTCCCCGCACCATTCCCGGCTTGAGCCGACATTTCCGCGAACGTCGACTGCTCTTCCACCCACGCCTGATAGGCGCTCTCCTCCTCCACTACGACCCTGCCACGCATGGCATAGTGCCCCGTGCCGCATAGCTCGAAGCAGAGTATGTCGAATGTCCCGGTTCTGGTGGGGGTGAGCCAGAAATAGGTGATCATGCCCGGCACCATGTCCATCTTGGCCCGGAACTCGGGCACATAGAAGTCGTGCAGGACGTCTATGGAGCGAAGCAAGACCTTGACCGGCCTGTCGAGCGGGAGGTGCAACTCGTCGCTTTCGATCAGCACATCGTCTTGCCCGTTGGCATCGTCCGGACTCAAACCAAACGGGTTATCGACGTTGATGTTCCGGGCATCGACGGTGCCCAACACGCCGTCCTTTCCGGGCAAGCGGAAGGTCCACTGCCACTGCTGGCCGACGGCCTCGACCTCCGCCGCCTCTTCCGGAACCGAGACGAACTTGTCCCAGACGAACAAGCCGGGAGTCAGCATGCCGGCGACGCCCACCGTGGTCAATACGGTGAGCCACACCTCCAGCTTCGTGTTCTCCGGCTCGTAGGCCGCTTGTGTTTCCTTCCGGTGACGGTAGCGCCACACGCAATAGGCCATAAACAAACCAACCGCGACGAAAACTGCCCCGGTGATCCAGAAAGTGACGATGATCGTGTCATCGACGTAACCCCAATTCGAGGCAATGGGAGTCCACCACCACGGGCTCACAAAGTGAAAGACGACAGTTCCAACGACCACCAAAACCAGTAAGAGTGCTACCACCATCCCTTAGTCATCCTTACCTCTGAAGGCTACAGACATGAACTCAAAGGAACTGATTTTCTAGTGCGTCCTACAGCTCGAATCTGTTCATGAAACTAACGCCTTGGGGCCCGTCTGCCGCTTCCATATCGGCTCGCCGGTCATTGCCCCATCTCCCCAGGCCGAAGAGAAGAAACCCGCTTCGTCACTCGCCAAGTGCAGGGCCGACCCGTCTTGCAGCCGCCCAGCCCGTGGCGCGGCATTGAGCCGAACCCTTATAATATAGATAGCGAGTCCGAGGCAACAACGCGTTCGCGACGCGGACCGCGTGTCGGAAAGCCCCGGGAAGTAAAGCGGCCCTGCAAGAGATTGCCTTGAAACCAATGCCGAAATCGCACTTCAGCGGCACTTCACCGAAGCCTCGTTGCACTACCGGCTTGGCGCCGGACTCGTCCTGAGACGCCCGTCGTGCTACCTTCGTCGGTCAGTGGGAGTCGTCTGGGATTCCCGGTGAAGGATCGTTTGCGCAATGCGAACCTTGGAAATGCGAAGCCGACGGCGCTCGAGGAGCATAGCCATCGCACTTGCGCTCCTCGCCTTCGCGGTCATCATGTTTCTTGTGACTATCGTGAAGCTCGGGGAGCAGGTGCACCGGAGCGGAACACCTCAGACCAGTGCGGCGCCGAAATCTCCGGATGGTTCCACCGCCACAACTGGCACTGGCCCCCTGCTGGCTTAAAGGCCAAAACACCTATCAGCCGCCTCGGACAGCCCGAGGACAGCCTGCTGAGGCTCCACAATTATACTGCGGCGATCAGGCGGTCGTGCCGATCCTAGACCCAACCGTGACAGGCGCCGACGATCTGCCGCGCGGCCGGTGTTCGCACCAGCACCAGCGGATAGCCGTTATGGGCGCCGATGTCGTGATGGATGCGGAGCGCGTTGTCCTCGCCGCGCACCAGGTGGTTCGGGAAGCCGAAGATCTCGAGTGGCACCATGCCGCCCTGCTTGTCCACTAACGGCAACGCATCCAAAGGATCGCCCGGCGGATCGTTGTCATGGCTCGTAATGATCCCTCACACGGTAGCGCTAAGCGCCGTCTTGTTGCGTTTCCACAGCCTCCAGGCTTTGGCTGGAATCGCCCGGCCGCAGTCTATATGAAGGTGGCCGCGGTCCTCAGAGGCTGCGCGCCGTCAATCGAAGCCGCCGGAGTGCCAGCAATGTCCGCCTACCAGAACCTCGAAACCCGTTTCCGCCGTCTCAATGCGCTGCGCGAGGCGGCCGGCGTGCTGCATTGGGACATGTCGACGGTCATGCCCCGGGGCGGTGCCGAAGCGCGCGCCGAGCAGTTGGCGGCGCTCGACGTGACCTGCCACGAGATGATGGCCGATGGCGCGCTGACCGACCTGTTCGAGGAAGCGGAAAACCAGGCGGAGCGGCTAGACCCCTGGCGCCGGGCCAACCTGCGCGAGATGCGCCGGGAATGGCGCCATGCCACCGCCGTCGAGGCGGCGCTGGTCGAGGCATTGAGCAAGGCGACCATGCGTTGCGAGGTGACCTGGCGCACGGCTCGGCCGGCGAACGACTTCGGCACCGTGCTGCCGGGTCTGAGGGAGGTGCTGAGCCTGGTGCGCGAGTCCGCCGATGCCAAGGCGGCGGCACTTGGCTGCGCGCCCTACGATGCGCTGCTCGACCGCTACGAGCCGGGTGGCTCGAGCGCCCGGGTTGCCGAGATCTTCGGGAACTTGGCCGCCTTTCTGCCGGACCTTCTCGAGCAGGTAATGGCGCGCCAGGGCGAGCCAGGCGCGGCGGTCAAGCCGACTGGGCCTTTTCCGCGGGCCGCGCAGGAGGCCTTGGCGCGCCGTCTGATGGCGGCCGTCGGCTTTGACTTCGAGCATGGCCGGCTCGACGTTTCGCTGCACCCCTTTTGCGGCGGCGTGCCTGACGACGTGCGCATCACCACGCGCTACGACGAGGACGACTTCACGAAGGCGCTGATGGGCGTGCTGCACGAGACCGGCCATGCCATGTACGAGCGTGGCCTGCCCCGGGACTGGCGCCTGCAGCCGGTCGGCGCGGCGCGCGGCATGGCGCTGCACGAAAGCCAGTCCCTGCTGATCGAGATGCAGGCCTGCCGCGGCCGGGAGTTCATCGCCTTCTTGGCGCCGCTGGCGGCCGAGGCCTTCGGTGGCAACGGACCGGCCTGGAGCGCCGAAAACCTGCTCCGGCTCAGCAACAAGGTCGCGCCCGGCTTCATCCGGGTCGATGCCGACGAGGTGACCTATCCGGCCCATGTCATCCTGCGCACCCGCCTGGAGCAGGCGATGATCGCCGGCGACCTGCTGCCAGAGGATCTGCCCGGTGCCTGGAACGACGGCATGAGGGAACTGTTGGGCATCACGCCGCCGGACGACCGCCTGGGCTGCCTGCAGGACATCCACTGGTACGACGGCGCCTGGGGCTATTTCCCGACCTACACCCTGGGCGCCATGACCGCCGCCCAGCTCTTCGCCGCCGCCAAGGCCGCCCGCCCGGAGATCCCCGAGGCGATCGGCCGCGGCGACTTCGCGCCGCTCATGTCTTGGCTGCGCGACAACGTGCACGCCAAGGGCTCGCTCCTGAGCGGGGACGAGCTGCTGACCGAAGCGACCGGCCGCCCGCTCGACCCCGAGGTCTTCAAGGCGCACTTGAAGCAAAGGTATCTGGGGTGAATGGCCGGAACCGATCCATGTCGCGGGCTTGCGCGGCTTCGACATGGGCTTTCCTCTGCTGGCATTGACGCACAATTCGGCTTGAGCCGTGCCGCTATAGTGCTTAGCTGAAGGGCAGTGCGAAGGGAGGTTGGCACGATGGCGGTATCGGGGATCGGCAGGATGACGGCGAAAGCCGCCGGTTCGGCGGCCGGGGCGCTCGGCGAGCTGATCCGCAGCGGCGCCTATCCGGAGACGGAGTACGCGCTCGCCGCCTATCTCTTCGAGCGGATATTGCAGGTCGAGAAGGCTGATAGGGACCGAGGCTATTACATGGAGCTCATGGCCGCCTGTCTCGAGACGGTGCGAAGAGACGCGCGTCAGATCTAAAGTTCTTAGCCGCAAGGAAATCGACCCGCAACGGTGCAGGCTGTCCCAGTTTCCGAGCACGGGGCGTTTAAGACGCTGCCGCCACAGTTCTGGAGTCTCCCGGCGCGCGGCTTGCCGCGCCCGGAGCCGCCGTCTAGATTAGCGCGCTTCTTTTTGATGTGGTCGGGCGGATGAAATACCACTCCACCCGGGGCGCGGCCCCGGTGCTCGAGTTCGACGAGGTCTTGTTGACGGGTCTGGCCCGCGATGGCGGCCTGTACCTGCCCGAAAGCTGGCCCCGATTCTCAGCCGAGGAGATTCGCGGCCTGGCCGGCCTGAGCTATGCCGCGCTGGCGCGCCAGATCATTCAGCCCTTTGTCGGCGCGGCGCTGAGCGAGGCGGAGCTGACGGCGCTCCTGGAAGACGCCTACGCCGGGTTCGGCCACGCCGCCGTCGCGCCGCTAAAGCAGCTCGACTCCCGAACTTGGCTGATGGAGCTGTTCCACGGGCCGACGCTGGCCTTCAAGGACTATGCCCTGCAGGTGGTGGGCCGCCTGTTCGATCACCTGCTGGCGCGTGGCGACCAGCAGGTCACCATCGTCGGCGCCACCTCCGGCGATACCGGGTCGGCAGCGATCGAGGCCTGCCGCGACCGGGAGCGGGTGCGGATTTTCATCCTCCATCCCAAGGGCCGGGTATCCGAAGTGCAGCGCCGCCAGATGACCACGGTCGGCGCGGCCAACGTGCACAACATCGCCATCGAGGGCAGCTTCGACGACTGCCAGGATCTGGTGAAGGCGATGTTCAACGACATCGCCTTTCGCGACGAAATGTGTCTCTCGGCGGTCAACTCGATCAACTGGGCGCGCATCATGGCCCAGATCGTCTACTACTTCGCGGCCGCCGTGGCGCTGGGTGCGCCGGGGCGTCGGGTCGCCTTCGCCGTGCCGACCGGTAACTTCGGCAACGTCTACGCCGGCTACGCCGCGCGGCAGATGGGGCTGCCGATCGACCGGCTGATCGTCGGCTCCAACCGCAACGACATCCTGACCCGCTTCCTGGCCAGCGGCGCCATGGCGATGCGGCCGGTCGAACCGAGCCTGTCGCCCTCCATGGACATCCAGGTCTCGAGCAATTTCGAGCGGCTGTTGTTCGACATTCTGGAGCGGGACGGCAATGCGGTCGCCGAAACACTGAAGCGGTTCCGTTCGACCGGCCGGTTCGATCTCGGCAATCGGCGCGGCGCCGCGGCGCTCGGCCTGTTCGAGGGCGTTCGTCTGGACGACGAGGAAACCCTGACCGCCATGGCGCGGCTGCATCGGTCGACGGGCGAGTTGATCGATCCGCACAGCGCGATCGGGGTGGCGGCGGCGCAAGGCAGCACACGCGATCCGCAAGTCCCGGTGGTCGCTCTCGCCACGGCCCATCCGGCGAAATTTCCCGACGCGGTGGAACGGGCCTGCGGCCAGCGCCCGGTTCTGCCGGCGCGCCTCGCCGACTTGTTCGAACGCCAGGAACACTGCACGCTCCTGCCCAACGACCTGGCCGCCGTACAGGCGGAGGTCCGTCGGCAGCGCATCCCGGAGAAAGTGCGATGACCAGATGCGGACCTGAAGGCGGACCAAGCGAGTCCTTCTCGAGGTTCTACCTCAGCAAGGTGGCGATCAGCGAGGGCTGCGGCTGCAACGAACTGGTGATTCGACGCGCTCACGCCAGGATCGCCTCAGATCCCATCTGGCCCGCGCTTCGGGCCGCGATCTTGCGCCTCTGGCGACGGAAGTCATCATGACGGTTAAGGTCACGCACCTGGCCAACGGCCTCACGGTCGCGACCGACCGGCTCGAATCGGTCGAGACGGTATCGCTCGGCGCCTGGATCGGGGTTGGGACACGCTACGAGCCGGCGGAGGTCAACGGCATCGCGCATCTGCTGGAGCACATGGTCTTCAAGGGCACCGAACGGCGCAGCGCCCGCGATATCGCCGAGGAGATCGAGGCCGTGGGCGGCCACCTGAACGCCTATACCGGCCGCGAAAATACCGCTTTCTATGCCAAGGTGTTGGCCGAGGACGCGCCTCTGGCCCTGGACGTGATTGCCGACATCCTGCAGAACGCGACCTTCGACCCGGATGAACTGGCGCGTGAGCGTGCGGTGGTGCTGCAGGAGATCGGCCAGGCGAACGACACGCCGGACGACATCATCTTCGACCACTTCCAGGAAACCGCCTATCCGGGCCAGGCGCTGGGCCGCCCGGTGCTGGGGCGGGCCGAGATCGTGTCGAGCCTTGCCCGGGACAATCTCGAGGGCTATATCGCGCAGCACTACGGCGCGGAAAAAATGGTCGTGGCGGCGGCCGGCAAGATCGACCACCAGTCGTTTGTCGATCTGGCCGACGAAGCGTTCGGGGCGCTAGGCGCTCGAGCCGGCACCGAGGCCGAAGCGGCGCGTTACGGCGGCGGCGACTACCGGGAGACACGCGACCTTGAACAGGTCCATCTACTCCTGGGTTTCGATGCCGTCGGCTATCACGATCCCGACTACTATGCCTTGATGGTGCTATCGACTCTGCTCGGCGGCGGCATGTCGTCGCGCCTGTTCCAGGAGATCAGGGAGAAGCGAGGCCTGGTCTACTCGATCTATTCCTTCGTCTCGGCCTACCGCGACGGCGGCCTGTTCGGGATCTACGCGGGCACCGGCGAAGCCGAGGTCGACGAGCTGATCCCGGTGGCCTGCGACCAGGTCGCGCGTCTTGCCCGGGATATTGCCGAGCCGGAGGTCGAACGCGCCAAGGCGCAACTCAAGGCTAGCATTTTGATGAGCCGTGAGAGCACCGGGTCGCGCTGCGAGCAGCTGGCACAGCAAATTTTGACCTTCGGCCGGCCCATTCCGGTATCGGAGGTGCTCGCCAAGGTCGGCGCGGTCGAGGCGTCCGGGTTGGGCCGACTGGCGCAGCGGCTGATCGCCGGGCCATTGACCTTCACTGCATTGGGGCCGGTCGGCCGCGTTGAGGTTTTCGACCGACTCTCAGCCCGCCTGCATTGAGGCCGTTCATGCGCTTGTCGCCTTTCCGCCCTTCCGCACACAGGGGATTTCAGCTCGATTCTGGACGCGTCAGGCTGCGCCCGCTGAAGCAGAGCGATTGGCAGCAGTGGGCCGCCTTGCGCGAGGAAAGCCGAGATTTTCTTGTGCCGTGGGAGCCGACTTGGCCGTTCGATGCGCTAACCCGAAGCGCCTTTCGCCGGCGGGTCCGGGCGTATGACCGGGAATGGCAGCAGGCCACCGGATACAGCTTCCTCATCACCCGGTGCCACGACGACGTCTTGCTCGGCGGCGCCACCCTGTCCAACTTGCGGCGCGGCGTCGCCCAGACAGCCAGCCTGGGCTACTGGATCGGCGAGTGCTATGCCCAGCAGGGCTACATGACCGAGGCCCTGGCGGGCATGCTCGAGTTTGCCTTCGAAGATTTGGGTCTGCACCGGGTCGAGGCGGCTTGCCTGCCGAGCAACATGGCGAGCAAGGCTCTGCTGGCCAGGAAGGGCTTCAGGGAGGAGGGCTACGCGCGCCAGTACCTGCGCATCAATGGGCAATGGCAGGACCATGTTCTCTTTGCCATCCTGCGTGAGGAGTGGCTCAACACCAAAGGTCATTGACAGCGACCTCTGATGCCAAGCCGTCGCCCGGTTAGGGCTCAGCGAGGGGTCAGGCGTGGCCGGCGTCGCCGGAGAGCATGGAGATGTCGAACCCGAGCTTGGCGATTGCACGCTCCCACTTGTCGTCCAGGTCACGATCGAAAACCAGAGCCTCGTCGGGATCGACGTGCAGCCAGCTGTTAGCCTGGATCTCGGCGTCGAGCTGGCCTCGGCCCCAGCCGGCGTAACCCAGGGCCAGCAGGCTCTGGCGCGGGCCCTTGCCGGCGGCCATGTCGCGCAGGATATCAACCGTGGCGGTCAAGGAGACACCCTCGCTGACCCGGAGCGTGCCTTCCTGCACGTAATCGGTCGAATGCAGCACGAAGCCGCGCCCGGATTCGACCGGCCCGCCGAAGTGGACCCGAATGTCGCGATTGGCCGCTCCGGGGTCGATGTCGAGTTGCTCGAGCAGATCGGGGAAGGTAATCGATCCGATCAAGCGATTGACCACCAGCCCCATGGCGGCCTCCTCAGTATGCGCGCAAAGGTAGACGACCGTCCGTGCGAATCGCGGATCGAGCATATTCGGCATGGCCACGATAAGCCGGCCGGTCAAATAGCTGTTTTCGTCGTCGCTGATCGACATTCTCCGCTTATATGCTAATTTCCCCAGCAGGCCGCGCGTGACCCGATACCAAGCAAATCCCAACACAACATTGTGACGGGAGCAAGGCCGGTGCTAATCACTATATAATCCTTGGATCCGGATTGTACCCCCTTGGCGGGAGAAATATTGCCCCATGAATTGGCCCAAGGCCTCCGTTTCGGCGTTTGCCGGCCTGTTATCCGTCCAGATCCTTCTGCCGCTGGGCGGTATCGACCCGGCCCGGGCGGCCGCCACGCCATGGCTCGACCACGAGCAGGCCCGGGTGCGTCTCGTGGCGGCGGGCGAGTCCGTGGGCGATGGCGAGCGAGTCCGCCTGGGCCTGGAGTTCCGCCTACAGCCCGGGTGGAAAATCTATTGGCGCAGCCCCGGCGATGCCGGGTTTCCGCCGTCTCTCGACTGGCGAGGTTCCGAGAACTTGGCCGATGCGGCGATTCTCTGGCCTGTGCCGCACCGTTTTTCACTTTTCGGGCTGGAAACCTTTGGCTACGGCGACGCGGTCGTCCTGCCAATTCATGCCCGTCTTGAGAGGCCAGGCGACCCAGTCGCCTTGCGGGCCAGACTCAACTATCTGGTCTGCGAGGAAATTTGCATTCCGCATGATGACGAGTTGAGCCTCGACCTGCCGTCCGGCCCGGCGGCGTCCATGCGTGACGGGCTGTTGGTGGCCCAGGCCGAACTACGGGTACCCGGTTTCGGCGCGGAGGCTGGCCTGGCCCTGGAGAGCGCAGTCCTGACGGGCAACACGGAGAAACCCCGGCTTCGAGTCGTGGCGCGCTCGGACGTGCCGTTCCAGGCGCCCGACCTGCTGGTCGAGGCGCCGCCAGGCTTCGGTTTCGGCAAGCCCAAGGTCGCGCTGCGCGACGACGGCAGACGGGTCGAACTGACGGTCCCGACCGGCCGGGGGGCGCTGGCCGAGGGCGTTCTCGAAGGCAAATGGCTGACTTTGACGATTACGGACGGCCAACGCGGCTTGGAGACCGGCATCGTCGCGCGCCACGACGCCATGCCGTCACTCGGCGGGATGGTTAGCCCCGCGACGTGGTTTGCCATGCTGGGCTTGGCTCTGCTCGGCGGTTTGATCCTCAACCTCATGCCCTGCGTTCTGCCGGTGCTCTCCATCAAGCTGTTGTCCGTGGTCGGGCAGGGCGGACGCGACCGCCGCGCCGTTCGGATCAGCTTTTTGGCCTCGGCGGCCGGAATCCTCTTCTCCTTTCTAATCCTGGCCGGCGGCGCTCTGGCGCTCAAGGCGGCCGGCATGAGCGCCGGCTGGGGCATTCAGTTCCAGCAGCCGCTGTTCCTCAGCGCGATGGCGCTGGTGGTCAGCCTCTTCGCCTTCAACCTTTTGGGCTGGTTCGAGATACCGCTGCCGGCCTGGGTCGGCGCGGTGGCGACTCAGGACGGCCACGGTACGGCCCACGGCCTGGGCGGACATTTCCTGGCTGGCGCTTTCGCCACCTTGCTGGCGACGCCCTGCTCTGCGCCCTTTCTCGGTACGGCAGTGGGCTTTGCATTGGCCGGCGGGCCGCTGGAGATCCTGGCGATCTTTGTCGCGCTGGGCGTCGGCCTGGCGCTGCCCTACCTGCTGGTCGCGGCGCTGCCCGGACTGGCAAGTCGTCTGCCAAGGCCTGGCGCCTGGATGCTGGTACTGCGTCGTATCCTGGCTCTGGCGTTGATCGCGACCGCGCTCTGGCTGCTCGGCGTTTTGGCCGCACAGGTCGGTGTGCCGGCCGCGACCACCGTCGGCTTGCTGCTGCTTGTTGTCGGGCTGTTGCTGTTGTTCGGGCGCCGGCTGGACAGGGCCCTGCTTGTGTCATCGGTTGCCGTGATAGGACTGGTTGCGGTCATCGCACCGAGCGGATTTGGTGCCGCGGAGCGAGCGGCCGCGATTCCGGGAGCACTCACCGACTGGCGGAAGTTCGACCAGGCGGAGATCGCGCGGCTGGTCAGCGAAGGCAAGACCGTGTTCGTCGATATCACCGCCGACTGGTGCATCACATGCCAGGTCAACAAGCAATTGGTCATCAATCGGGGGGAGGTGGCCGAGCGTCTCGGCAATAGTGGAGTCGTCACGATGCGCGGCGACTGGACTCTGCCGAGCGACGAGATCACCGCCTACCTGACCGGCTTTGGACGCTACGGCATACCTTTCAACGCGGTCTATGGCCCCGGCGCACCCGACGGCCGCCTCTTGCCGGAGCTTCTGACCGACGATAGCGTGTTGCGGGCCCTCGATGCGGCGGCCGGAAGCTGATCGATTTCCTCTGCCAGTCCCGAATCGGGCTTTACTCGCTTGCCGCGCGCACTATCTTGGCACGCAGTGAAGGCGCGCGCGGGCGCGCTGTCTTGTTATCCGGAAATGACGAGGGGAAGACATCATGACAATCAAGGTTGGCGACAAGATTCCAAGCGTGGATTTGAGCCACATGACGGCCGATGGACCGGCCGGCATCAGCACCGACGAGATCTTCTCCGGCAAGAAGGTGGTGCTCTTTGCGTTGCCGGGCGCTTTCACGCCGACCTGCTCGGCTAAGCACGTACCCGGTTTCTTAAGGAACGCCACGGCGATCAAGGCCAAGGGCGTCGACACTGTCGCCTGCCTGTCGGTCAACGACGCGTTCGTCATGGGCGCCTGGGCCAACGACCAGGACACCGGCGACAAGGTGCTCATGCTGGCCGATGGCAGCGGCGCGTTCACCAAGGCCGTCGGGCTCGAGCTCGACCTGACCGCCCGCGGCATGGGCGTGCGCTCGCATCGCTACGCCATGATCGTGGAGGACGGCGTCGTGAAGAGCCTGGAGGTCGAAGAAAATCCCGGCGAACTCGACGTTTCGAGCGCCGAGAAGGTCTTGGCGAAACTCTAGGCGGGGCCGCCGGGAGGGGCAGCTAACGCAGTTTCTTGATGGCCTCGCGGGCCAGTTGGTCGGCGCGCTCGTTCTCCGGGTGGCCGTCGTGTCCCCGGACCCAGTGCCAATCGACCTTGTGCGGCTGTTGGGCCTTTTCCAAGCGTTGCCACAGGTCGACGTTCTTGACCGGTTTGCCGCCGGCGGTCTTCCAGCCGCGCGCCCTCCAGGCCTTGATCCACTGGGAGATGCCGTTCTTGACGTAGGTGCTGTCAGTGGTGAGTTGAACCTTCGAAGGACGCTTGAGGGCTTCCAAACCGATGATCGCGGCCATCAGTTCCATACGGTTGTTTGTCGTGCTTCTTTCGCTCCCGGAAAGCTCCTTCTCCAGGCCCTTGAAACGCAGCACCGCACCCCAGCCGCCGGGTCCGGGATTGCCGGAGCAGGCGCCGTCGGTGAAGATCTCGACAATCTGTTCGGCCATCAGTCCAATCCGTAGGCGCCTGGGCCGCGCACATTCTGGTGGAAGTTCAGCTTTTTCCAAAACTCCAGCGGGTCTTTGGGTTCGACCAGGGCGCCGGGCGGATGGTTCAGCCAGTCGTAAAGGCGGGTCAAGAGGAACCGCAGAGCGCTGCCCCGGGCAAACAGCGGCAAGGCCTCGAACTCGGCCGTGGAGATTGGCCGCCGGGCGCGATAGGCCTGGAGCATGAGCCGCGCCTTGGTGATGTTGAAGGCGTTGTCCGGCTCGAAACACCAGGCGTTCAGGCAGACCGCCAAATCGTAGGCGAAGAAGTCGTTGCAGGCGAAGTAGAAGTCGATAATGCCCGACAGGCGGTCGCTCAGAAAGAACACGTTGTCGGGAAAGAGATCGGCGTGAATTACGCCGCTCGGCAGGTCATCTGGCCAGTTGGTCTCGAGGTGGCCAAGCTCGTTGTCGAGTGCTTCGGCCAAGCCGGGTTTCACTTCGTGGGCGCGGTCCGCGGAGGCCCTGAACAGCGGCCGCCAGCCGTCCACCGAGAGGTCATTCTTGCGCGCCATCGAAAAGCCGCTGCCGGCCAGGTGCATGGCGGCCAGGGCCTCGCCAAGGAGCTTGCAGTGCTCGGGCTGGATGCGCCGAGCCGACAGGCCGTCGAGGAAGGTGATGACGGCGGCCGGCCGGCCGCACAGCTGGCGCAGGTTGGCGCCGTCCCTTCCGCGCACTGGCGTCGGACAATCGATGCCGTGACGGGCCAAGTGGTCCATCAGACCGAGGAAGTAGGGCAGATCCTCAGGCGCGACCCGTTTTTCGTACAGCGTTAGAATGAAACTCCCGGCCGTGGTGCGCAGCAGGTAGTTGGAGTTCTCCACCCCTTCGGCGATACCCTTGAAGGAGGTCACCTCGCCCAGATCGTACAGGGCGAGAAAGGCCTTCAGCTCCTCGTCGGAAACTTCGGTGTAGACGGCCATCGGCGGCGCACAGGTTCGGGTTGGCGGACAGGTTCCTAGCAGGTCAGGCGGTCGCTGCTTTCGGCGACAGCACCCGCGGCAGCTTGAACTGCACGTCTTCCGTGGTCACCGTGATCGCTTCGATGGTGACGTCATAGCGTTCGCGGCAGGCGGCGATGACCTCCTCGACCAGCACCTCGGGTGCCGACGCGCCGGCGGTGATGCCCAGACGTTTCACGCCGTTGAGGCTCTCCCAGTCGACCCTGGCGGCACGCTGCACCAGCATAGCCTTCTTGCAGCCGAGCTTGCTGGCCACTTCGACGAGGCGCGCCGAGTTGGAGGAATTGGGCGCGCCCACGACGATCAAGGCGTCGCAGTCTTCGGCGATCGCTTTGACCGCGGCCTGACGGTTCGTGGTGGCGTAGCAGATATCCTCCTGCTTCGGTCCGTGAATCGCCGGAAAACGCCGTTTCAGCACCTCGATGATCTCGAACGTGTCATCGACCGATAGGGTCGTCTGGGTGATGTAGGCCAGGTTCTCCGTATCCTCGACCTCGACCGTCTCGGCCTGGCCGGTGTCCTCGATCAGCTTGATTGATCCGGCCGGCAGCTGCCCCATTGTGCCGATTACCTCGGGATGCCCGGCGTGGCCGATCAGAATGATCTTGCGTCCGTCGCGGAAGTGCCGCTCGGCTTCCCGATGCACTTTGCTGACCAGGGGGCAGGTGGCGTCCACGTAAAACAGCTTGCGGCGCTCCGCCTCGGCCGGCACGAATTTGGGCACGCCGTGGGCCGAAAAGATGACCGGCATCTGGTCCGGCACCTCGTCCAACTCCTCGACGAAGATCGCGCCCTTGGCCTCCAGCTCCTCGACCACATAGCGGTTGTGCACGATTTCGTGGCGCACATAGACCGGCGGGCCGAATTTGTCCAAGGCTCGCTCGACGATTTCGATCGCCCGTTCCACGCCCGCGCAGAAGCCGCGCGGATTGGCCAGCAGGATAGTCAGTGATTGTTTGCTCATCTCGTCGAAAATCCTTTCACCTGCCAGCTGAAAACGGGCTTCCGGCATTGTCCTTCCGATCTACCGCCGGCCCACGCCTTGTGCTTGCTCCCGGCCTTGCCTACAGTCGCCTCGCGGACCCGGCGGTTGCAATTTGCGCCTTCATATGGTGGCCGGACAGTAGTATAGCGAGAGAGCGGAAGGAAGAGGTTATGGTAGAACCCGTACCCGCACAAAAGGCACCTTACATGGTTAAGGTGGAGTCGGGACGCAAGTACTTCTGGTGTGCCTGCGGGCGAAGCCAAAAGCAACCCTTTTGCGACGGCTCGCATTCCGGGACCGGCCTCACGCCGGTCATGTACGAGGCCGAGGAAAGCAAGGACGTCTGGTTTTGTGGCTGTAAATCGAGCGCCAATAAGCCGCTTTGTGACGGCACCCATTCCAAGCTCTAGCGGGGTGGACTCGGGTAGCCCATGCCGTTGTTGAGCAGGTTCGCTTTCGGACCTTTCGGCCGGATTCTGCCGGTGGTTCTTGGTCTACCGATTGTTGTGGCAGCCTGCAGCAGCGACCAAGTGGCCGTTGCCTGCCCGCAGGCTGTCCGGATCGAGGACGCCGCGCGGCTCACCAGGTTCTCGGACGCCGGGCGGGATTTGACCGATGTGCTCTTCGAGGCCGAGATCAAACAGCTCCAGCTGGTTTGCGAACACGACGAAGACGTTGTCGAGGCATCCCTAAAGATTGTCTTCCAGGCGCTGCGCGGCCCGGCGAATAGCCAGGGCCGGGCGCCGGTCCGCTATTTCGTGGCAATCGCCGACCGCGGCCAAGCCATCCTGGCGCGTGAAGAGTTTGACCTGGAAATTCCGTTTCAAGGTAACCGGACGCGGGTCGCGATATCCGAAGAGCTGGCCCCCCGGATTCCCCTAGGATCTGGCGAAA
This sequence comes from Kiloniellales bacterium, assembly GCA_041617155.1. Lineage (GTDB taxonomy): Bacteria > Pseudomonadota > Alphaproteobacteria > Kiloniellales > JAKSDN01 > CAMYKD01. The sequence goes on along the minus strand of JBFJPL010000015.1, from coordinate 19,239 downwards.
GCCCGACGGATTACAGGGTTTACGTCGGATTCGCCCTGTCCCAGGAGGAGATGCGCTACAACCGCCGGCGCTAGGAACTGGTCCGCTCGCGGACCGGCGACGGCCAGCAGGTTGACATTCCCCGGGAGAGGTATAGCTTCCCAGGACATTCTGGAAACAGCCGAGGATTCTTTGCGGGAGAGACCGATCCTTTTGTTGCTTGGGGATCGGCGCCGAAGGAGCAACCGCCCCGGAAACTCTCAGGCAAAAGGACCGCAAAGACTAGGCACCTCTGGAAAGCAGGCGCGGCCTGTATTCTCGATGCAGAGCGCGCCTCACCGAAGGGGTAAACCGGACCAGGGTATTCGGACCCGGCCGGTGATTCTCTCAGGTCCGACGACAGAGGGGGAATGGGCTGCACGTGGCGGCTCAACGTACCCCCGATGCCGACACATTGATCTGAGAGACATGACCGGCCAGGATATAGATCTCAAACAGACACCGCTTCACCGCCTGCATGTGGAACTAGGCGGTAAAATGGTGCCCTTCGCGGGCTATGAGATGCCGGTCCAATTCCCCGACGGTATCATCAAGGAACACAACCACACGCGCGAGCGCGCCGGGTTGTTCGATATCTCGCACATGGGACAGCTTCGCCTGACCGGCAAGCGTGCGGCCGAAGCGTTGGAAAGCCTGGTTCCGGTCGACGTGGTCGACTTGGCGATCGGCCAGCAACGCTACGCCCTGTTTACCAACGAGCAAGGCGGCATCCGCGACGACCTGATGATCAGCAACGCGGGCGGCCACCTGTTCGTTGTGGTCAATGCCGCCTGCAAGGTCGAGGACATCGCGCACCTGCGGGACAGGCTGTCCGACCGCTGCACCGTCACCGAACTCACCGACCGCGCGTTGCTGGCCTTGCAAGGGCCCGCGGCGGGCGCGGTCATGGCGCGCTTGGCGCCGGCAACGCGCAAAATGGTCTTCATGACAGCGGCCGAGGTCGAGCTGGAAGGCGCCGGGTGCTTCGTCACCCGGTCCGGCTACACCGGCGAGGATGGCTTCGAGATATCGGTGCCAGCGGTGCAGGCCGAGGGCTTGGCTCGGACACTCGTGGCACAGGGCGAGGTGGCGCCGATTGGACTCGGCGCGCGGGATTCCCTGCGCCTCGAGGCAGGGCTCTGCCTCTACGGCCACGACATCGACACAACGACAACACCGGTCGAGGCCGCGCTGAACTGGGCGCTTTCCAGGGTTCGGCGGGCCGATGGCACGCGGGCCGGTGGTTTTCCGGGCGCCGAGGTGATCCACCGGCAGCTCGCCGAAGGGGTGTCGCGGAAGCGGGTCGGCATTCGTGCCGAAGGCCGGGCGCCGGTACGTGAGGGCGCCGAATTGGTCGATTCGGTTGGCCGGACCGTCGGCCGCGTCACCAGCGGCGGCTTTGGCCCAACGATCGGCGGCCCGGTCGCGATGGGTTATGTCGAGACGGCGTTGGCCAAGCCTGAGTCCGCCTTGCAGGCCATGGTACGCGGCAAGCCACAGCCGGTCCGAGTGGCCAAGATGCCATTTGTTCAACAACGCTATTACAGAGGCTGACCAAATACAGGGGGTAGCAAAATGAGCGATCTGAAGTTCAGCGAGGATCACGAGTGGATCCTTATCGACGGCGACGTCGGCACGGTCGGTATCACCACCTATGCCCAGGAGCAGTTGGGCGATGTGGTGTTTGTCGAGCTTCCCGAGGTGGGCAAATCGCTCGAGAAAGGCGGGGATGCCGCGGTCGTTGAGTCGGTCAAGGCGGCCAGCGAGGTCTACGCGCCCTTAACCGGTGAGGTGACCGAAACCAACGATGCTCTGACCGACGATCCGTCCCAGGTCAACAGCGACCCCCAGGGCGACGGCTGGTTTTTTAAGATGACCATCGCCGACCCGTCCGAACTTGAGGCTTTGTTGGACGAGGCGGCCTACAAGACCTTCGTCGAGGGTCTCGACTGACTCGAAGCAGGCGTGGTTAGGCTGGCAAGATATTATCAAAGGAGCGAAATGCGATGGCTGGATCAAGACGCACCCTGGACGAACTGAAGATGAAGGGTGATTTCATCCGCCGCCATATCGGCCCCGGAGACGAACAAATCGCGGATATGTTGGCCGCGCTGGGTCTCAAATCCCTCGACGAGCTGGTCGACAAGACCGTGCCAGCCTCGATACGTTCTGATGAACCGCTCAATCTCGAGTCGGCCATGAGCGAACGCATGACCTTGTCCTACCTGCGTAGGATGGCGGGCCGCAACAAGGTCTTCATCTCGATGATCGGCATGGGTTACCACGGCACGGTGACGCCCACCGTGATCTTGCGCAACGTTCTCGAGAACCCCGGCTGGTACACCTCCTACACGCCCTATCAGGCCGAGGTCAGCCAAGGCCGTCTCGAAGTGCTGCTGAACTTCCAGCAGATGATTATGGACCTGACCGGCATGGAGTTGGCCAACGCCTCGTTGCTGGATGAAGCGACCGCCGGGGCCGAAGCAATGGCCATGGCGCACCGGGTGTCCAAGAGCAAATCCAACCGCTTCCTGGTCGACCAGGACTGTCATCCTCAGACTCTGGCAGTCATTCAGACACGGGCCCGCTCGCTCGGTATCGAAGTCGTGGTCGGCGATCCCTATGCCGGTCTCGGCAGCGACGAGCTTTTCGGCCTTGTGTTGCAGTATCCGGGATCGAGTGGCGAAATTCGCGACATGAGGCCGGTGGTCGAGCAGGCCCACGGCCAGAACGCGCTGGTCGCCGTGGCGGCCGATATCCTGAGCCTGACGCTGCTTACGCCACCCGGCGAACTGGGCGCCGATATCGTCTTCGGCAGCGCGCAACGATTCGGGGTGCCCATGGGCTACGGCGGGCCGCACGCCGCCTTCTTCGCGACGCGCGACGCCTACAAGCGGCAGACGCCGGGGCGCATCATCGGGGTCTCGGTCGATTCCCAGGGCCGCCCCGCGCTACGTATGGCGTTGCAGACCCGCGAACAGCATATCCGCCGCGAGAAGGCGACCAGCAACATCTGCACGGCGCAGGTTCTGCTCGCCATGATCGCCGCGCTGTACGGCGTTTATCACGGGCCCGACGGAATCAGGACCATTGCCATGCGGGTGCACCGCATGACCACGATCCTGGTCGCCGGACTAAAGCGCCTGGGCTACGAGATCGAGAACAACCATTTTTTCGATACCGTGACGGTACGTGTGCCCGGTCAGGCGCGGCGACTTGCGGCCAAGGCGCGGGAGTCGCGGATCAACCTGCGCGTGGTCGACAACGACCATCTCGGCGTCACCTTCGACGAGACCACAAAGCGGATCGATCTTGAGGCGATCTGGCGCGTCTTCGCGACCAAGGCAGACCGGCTTCTGGACATCGCGGAGCTGGACGCCGAGGTCGAGGACCGCCTGCCGGGAGATCTATGCCGGACCAGTGACTTCATGACTCATCCGGTTTTCAATCTCTACCACGCCGAAACCGAGATGCTGCGCTATCTGCGCTGGCTTGCGGCCAAGGACATCGCGCTCGATCGCGCGATGATCCCTTTGGGCTCCTGCACCATGAAGCTCAACGCGACCACCGAGATGATCCCGATCACCTGGCGTGACTTCGCAGCCATGCACCCTTTTGCGCCGCTCGACCAGACCCAAGGCTATCAGCAGCTTTTCGAGGAACTGGAGGAAATGCTCTGCGAGCTGACTGGCTTCGATGCCGTTTCCATGCAACCCAACGCCGGCTCGCAAGGAGAATACGCCGGTCTCTTGTGCATTCGTCAGTATCACGAAAGCCGGGGCGAGGGCCACCGCGACATTTGCCTGATCCCCAGTTCGGCGCACGGCACCAACCCGGCCTCGGCCCACATGGCCGGACTCAAGGTCGTGGTCGTTGGGAGCGACGCGAAGGGCAACGTCGACCTGGCCGATCTCAAGGCCAAGGCCGAACAGCACAAGGACAACCTCGCCGCGCTGATGATCACCTATCCCTCGACGCACGGCGTGTTCGAGGAAGCAATCGTCAAAATCTGCCAGGTCATTCACGATAACGGCGGCCAAGTCTACATGGACGGGGCCAACCTCAACGCCGAGCTTGGTCTTGCCCGGCCGGGCAAATTCGGCGCCGACGTTATGCATATGAACCTGCACAAGACATTCTGCATTCCGCACGGCGGTGGCGGGCCCGGCATGGGGCCGATCGGCTGCGGCGCCCATCTGGCGCCGTTTCTGCCGGATCATCCCCTGGTCGAAGGCGTCAATCCAGCGGCCTACAAGGGCGAGCGCACGATTGGCACAATCTCGGCCGCGCCCTGGGGTTCGGCCAGCATACTGCCGATCTCCTGGGCCTATATCGCCATGATGGGCGGCGAAGGTTTGAAGCGGGCAACCCAAATCGCGATTCTCAACGCCAACTACATCGCGCGGCGTCTGGCGCCACACTTCCCGGTGCTCTACACCGGCAAGAACGGCATGGTGGCGCACGAATGCATCGTCGATCTCGGGCCGGTCAGGGAGGCCTGCGGAATTTCGGTCGACGACGTGGCCAAACGCCTGGTCGATTATGGCTTCCACGCGCCGACCATGTCCTTCCCGGTGGCCGATACCTTGATGATCGAGCCGACCGAGAGCGAGGCCAAGCGCGAGCTGGACCGTTTCTGCGATGCGATGATCCAGATCCGCAAGGAGATCGCCGACGTGGAGTCCGGCAAGGCCGATCCCGAGAACAACCTGCTCAAGAACGCGCCGCATACTCATCGCATCCTGCTGGAGGGCGATTGGAGTAGGCCCTATTCCAAGGAGGAAGCCTTTTTCCCGCTGCCGACGCTGCGCGAGGACAAGTACTGGCCGCCGGTCGGGCGGGTTGACAACGTCGCCGGCGACCGCAAGCTGGTGTGCAGTTGTCCGCCCATGGAGGCCTATCAGGAAGCGGCTGAGTAGTGCTGCACCGGGTTTTGTAGCGCACCAAAGAAACCGAAGAAAAATACGGCCGGCCCAAGAAGGCCGGCCTCCAGCCTTGCCGCTCTGGCGGAACGGATCAATCGTCATCTTTGTCATCTTCATCGTTGCGCTCCAGGCCGGCGAAAAGCCCTTCGCTCCACGGGCCGGTGATGGCGAAAGTAATTCCAGGTGTCTGCATGTTGACGAACAGCCAACGCCCGTCCGGGCTGAAAATGGCGCCGGCCCATTGCCTGTTTCCGAAAACGCCGATAGAGCCGCGTTCGCCGTCCGGCATGACGTTGTTTTCGGCGAAAGGAAAAATCCCGCCGTTTTGCGTCAGATCGTGCAGGCGTTCACCCATATTCTGATCGAGCAGGCCGCCGCCGTCCTCGCAGAGGATGATCTCGCCACCCGGGCTGACGGCGATGTTGTCGGGATTGTTCAAGACTTCCCGATCTGGCGAGACGAAGATCAGCGTCACGCGGTTGCACCGCGGCTCGTATCGTCAGACCTGCCCCCGGCGGGCCGGCAAAGCTTCCGAGAAAGGAACGCCGGCTGACGGTCCCGACGCTTTCGCCGGATGTGCTGACCAGGTCTTGAGTCTTTGTCGTCTTCGCGTTGGCAACTCTGGGCATCGGCCCCCCGCGTGCGGGTCCGTGCCGGGCTCCGCGGCAGCCGATGCCTGAACCAGCCACGCGGAGAGGTCGGTCCGATGAATTTTAGGTTGAGTAACTGATAATTCTGATCGGGGACCAAAGGCCGCTTCGGTCGATGTGGTTCGGACTCACCGACCCGCGCGCTGTTGCCCGGGAATCGCGGCGGACAAGCAAAGGAGTGTCTAGTTCAGCTTTGCGGAAACGTCCTCGATCGACTGGTCGATGAGCGCTTTGTCCTTCGCCTTATCGATCTTCTCGGCGAGCAGCTTGGCCGTGGCGGTCATGGCTAAATCAACCGCCTGATTGCGCACTTCTTTCAGGGCCTTGGCCTCGGCCTGCTGGATTTTTTCCTCGGCCTGTTGGGTGCGGCGCGCGAGCGCCGTCTCCAGGTCCTTTTCCGCCTGCTGGCGAATGCGCTGGGCCTCTTCGGTGGCGTGCTGGATCATCTTGGTCGCTTCCGCCTCGGCGTCACGCTGCTTTCGTTTGTACGCGGCCAGCGTCTTCTGGGCTTCTTCGCGCAAGCTCTGCGCTTCGTCCAGTTGCGTTCTGATCCGTTCGACCCTTCCGTCGAGTGCCGCGGTCACGGCCTTGCTCAATGGTCTTATGGTCACCACCAGGAAGATCACGAAGGCGACAGCCACCCAGAAGGTCGGATCTTGGAAGTCCATGTTCAGCCTTTGCCCTGCATGACGGAGTTGACGGCGCTGCCGGCGGTTTCCGCGTCGACCTCGACATCCGCCAGGCGCCGGATCGCGGCTTGCGCCACCTCGATGGCCAATTGGCTGATGTTCTGCACCGCCGCTTTCTTTGCCGTGACAATGCGGGCTTCGGCGTCCTTGACGTCCGCCGCCAGCTTGGCAGCGAGTTTCTCGTGCTGCTTTGCAGCATCGGCCGCCATCTGTTCGGCGGCCTCTCGGATCATGCCCTGCGCTCTGGCGGCGGTGTCGGCGGCGGCCTTCTCGTATTCGGCCAGTACCGTCTCGGCCTCCTGCTTGAAGGCGGCGGCACGATCCAGATCGTCGTCGATCTTACGTTGCCGGGCCTCCAACACGCCGGAAATCTTCGGCAGCGCCGTCCGCCACACGATCAAGTAGAGCGCCGTAAAGCTGACGATCAACCAGAACAGTTGTGTCGGAAAAGCGCTGAAGTCGAACTGAGGCATAGTCTACCCGAAGGGTTGTTACCAGGGACGCGTCATCCGCCGCCCTAGAACACGAAGAGCACCAGAAGCGCGATCAGCAGGGCATAGAGCGCCACCGCCTCGACCAGGGCGAAGCCAATCCACATGAAGCCCTGAACCGTCGGGATCGCCGAGGGATTGCGCGTACCCGCCGTTATCATCGACGCGAAGATGTTGCCGATGCCCGCGCCTACGCCACCCAGACCAATCACGGCCAGGCCTGCACCGATCAACTTTGCGGCATCTACTTCCATTTTTTTAGATCCTTCTATCAGTACGATCGTTGGTTTCGCTGTTCTTAACGTCCCGGATTCGCGGCCCCCGCCGATGTCCCAACCCCTTAGTGCAGGTGCAAAGCGTCGTTGAGGTACACGCAGCTCAGGATGGTAAAGACGTAAGCCTGTAAAAAGGCGATGATGAACTCCAGGCCGGTCAGGCCGATCACTAGAGCAAGCGGTATGATCCCGCCTATGATGCCCAGGGGCGCGATGAAGCTTGCGAAGACCTTCAGCATGGTGTGACCGGCGGTCATGTTGGCGAAGAGGCGCAACGCTAGGCTGACCGGCCGCGTGAAGTAGGACAGGATTTCAATCGGGATCAGCAGTGGTGCCATGATGATCGGCACGCCGGAGGGCAGGAAGAAGCTGAGGAAGTGCAGCCCATGCTTGGCGAAGCCGATCAGCGTGACCCCGACGAAGACCACGGCCGCCATGGCGAAGGTCACGACGATGTGGCTGGTGAAGGTGAAGCTGTAGGGCATCATGCCCAGTAGGTTGCCGGCGAACACGAACATGAACAGGGTGAAGATGAAGGGGAAGTATTTCCGCCCTTCCTGACCGACGTTGTCGCGGATCATGTTGCCGATGAACTCGTAGCTGATCTCCGCAAGGCATTGCCAGCGCGACGGCACCAAGGCGGCGCGGCGCATGCCGAGGGTCAGGAAAATGGTCACCAGGATCACGGCCAGGGTCATGAACAGCGCCGAGTTCGTGTAACTGTAGAACTCCAGGCCGCCGGCGCCGGTGCCGAGCGCCTTGACCACGAACTGTTCGAGCGGGCTGTGTCCTCCTTCTGCCGCCATCAGGATTTGTCCTCCATCCCCTCGTCCTCCGACTCCCGCTTCCCGTCGTCCGCCTTGCGGTAGCCCACGGCGTAGCCTTGGCCCGTGGCGGTCCGATAGGCGTTCAGGATTCCGGCAGCTCCCCCCATGAAAAAGAACACCACCAGAAACAACGGCATGGTCCCCAGCCATCGGTCCAGCAGCAGCCCTACGACGACCCCAACCACCAGGGCCGCCAGGATGTCCATGGCGATCCGGAAACCGAAGCCCATCCCGGATGTGACGGGGCGCCCGCCGGTCCCTTCCAGTCGATCCTGTTCCGCTTTTCGTCTGGCTTGCGCGGCGTTCAGCCGGGTGCCCAGATTTTTCAGCGAAGACGGATCGTCGGGTTCGGTCATTGTCCCCAGCCCCCGTCGCCGTGCCCAAAAGGCGCGCGAACCTTAGGTTTGGCCATGGGGACTGTCAAGGCCGATTCCCGCCCCAAACCCTAGTCGGAAGCGGTTTTTGCCGGCGCTGCCGCAGGGCGACCTCGAGGCGACTTCGAGGCGCTATCAGGCGCTTTCGCGCAGCTCTTCGGCGGCTTCCAGATCGACGGAGACCAGCTGGCTGACACCGCGTTCGGACATGGTGATGCCATAGAGGCGGTCCATGCGCGCCATGGTCAGGCGGTGGTGGGTGATGATCATGAAGCGGGTCGCGCTGTTGCGGGTCAGCTCCTCGACCAGCGAGCAGAAGCGATCCACGTTGGCGTCGTCGAGCGGCGCATCGACCTCGTCGAGCACGCAGATCGGCGCCGGGTTGGTCAGAAACACGGCGAACAGCAGCGCGAGCGCGGTCAGCGCCTGCTCGCCGCCGGACAAGAGCGACATGACCTGCAGCCGCTTGCCGGGGGGACTCGCCATGATCTCCAGGCCGGCGTCGAGCGGATCGTCGGCCTCGGTCAGCTTGAGATGGGCCCGGCCGCCGCCGAACAGACGCACGAAGAGTTCCGAGAAATGCTGGTCGACCTTGTCGAAGGCGGCGAGCAGGCGTTGCCGACCCTCGCGGTTCAGGCTGGCGATGCCCTGACGCAGCCGCGCGATGGCGGCGACCAGATCGCTGCGCTCGCGCTGCATCTCGTTGATCTGCCGGTCCAGGTCCTCGGCCTCCTGTTCGGCGCGCAGGTTGACCGGCCCCATGCCGTCGCGCTCGCGGACCAGCCGCGCCAACCTGGTCTCGACCTCCTCGTGGCCGGGCAATTCCTGTCCGGGATCGACCTCGGCCAGTTCGAGCAGTTGCCCGAGCGCGCAGTCCAGCCGCTCGCGGGCCCTGGCCTCGATCGTCGTCAGGCTCTGCTCGCACTGGGCGACCGCGGCCTCCGCGCGGACCCGGTCCTCGCGCGCCCCGGCGAGCTTGTGTTCCTCGGCCTTCAGCGCCCTGTCGGCCTCGGCCTGCCGGGTCTCGCCTTCGGCCAGGGCGTCGGCCGCGACCTTGCGCCGTGCCTCGCCGGCGTCGATCTCGCTCGCCAGGGTTTCTCGGCGCGCCGCGATCTCCGCCGGCAGGTTGGCCAAGTCGTCGAGCTCGCGCTGGGCCTCCGCCTGGCGGTCTTGCAGGGCGTCCAGATAGCGCTCGGAGTCGGCCACGCGGCGGGCCCAGGATTGCTTCTCCTCGGCGATCGCGCCGAGCCGCTGGCGCCGGGCCTCGGCCTCGCGCGAGACGCGGCCCAGCGCGCTCTCGCATTCCGCGAGCAGGCGGCGACGCTCGGCCAGTTCGGCGCGCTGTTCGGTGAGCTGGCTGCGTGCCGCCGCCAGGTCCGGCAAGGCGGCGCGGTCGGCCGTGGTCTGCGCCAGCGCGCTTTCCGACTCGGCCAGTTCGTCGCCGAGCCGGGTTGCGGCTTCTTCCAGGGCCGCGAGGCGCGAGCTGGCGGCGGCCGCCCGTTCGACCTGCTTGGCTTGGCGGTCGCGGCTCGCGGTCACCGCGCCGAAGGCGGCGGTCAGGGCGTCGCGCGCCGCGCTCTCGGCGGCGCCCGCTTGGTCGACCTTGTCGCAGGCCGCGCCGTGGGCTTCCGCCAGGCGGCCGGTCTTATCCGCCGCCTTGGGCAGCGCCGCGCGCAGTTCGCGCAAGCGGTTGCGCTGGGCCAGGCGGGTCGCGGCAGCGGTCGGCGCTTCGGCCCGGGTGGTGTAGCCGTCCCAGCGCCAGAGCGCGCCGTCGCGCGTGACCAGGCGTTGGCCGGGGGCGAGCGCGGCCTGCAGGCGTGTGCCGGTGGCCGCGTCGGCGACCACGCCGATCTGACTCAGGCGGCGGTCCAGCGCCTTCGGGCCGCGCACGAAGGCGGCCAGCGGCTCGACGCCCTCGGGCAGGGCGGCCAGCCGATCGTAGGGCGGCAGCGAACCCCAATGGGCCGGCGCGGCTTGGTCGGCCGAAGCCTCAAGATCATCGCCCAGCGCCGCGCCCAATGCCGGCTCCAGCCCGGGCTCGACGGTCAGGCTGTCGAGAACAGGTCGCCAAATGTCGCCTTGTCCCCGCTCCAGCATCTCGGCCAGGGCGGCGATCTCGGCCTCCAGCTTGGCTTGCGCGGCTTCTGCTGCTTGCAGGGCCTCGCGCGCCGCGGTTTCCTCGCCGCGCGCCGCGCTCAGCATCTCGCCCGCGGACTCCGCGCCTTCGCGCGCCGCGGCGAGCGCGGTTTCGGCTTCGCTCAGTTCGGCCCGCGCGGCGGCCGCGGCCTCGCGGTCGCCACGCTCGGCGTCCAGCCGGGCGCGGTCCTCGGCAACCTGGGCGGCCTGCGACTCGAGGCGTGCGATCCTTTCGCCCAGCTCCGTGGCCCGGCGCTGCAGGGCCGCCGCGCGGGCATCATCCCGGGCGATCTTCTCGGTCAGGTCGCCGAGCGCTACTTCGCAGTCACCGGCGACGCGTAGCGCGGCGTCCCGGTCTTGCTCCGCCCCGGCGCGGATTTCGGCCTCGCCGGCGGCGTCGGTTTCGAGCGTCTCGGCCTCCGCGGCCAATCGCTCGAGGGCGCTGTTGGCGTCGTCCGCTTGGGCCCGGGCCCGGGTGCGGTCGTCCTCGATCTCGGTCAGATGCTGCTTCGCACGGGCCCGCGCGGCGGTCACCTGGGCCTCTTCACGGTCCAGGTTGTCCCGGTCGACCAGCAGGCGCTGCAGGGCGGCAGCGCTGGCGGCCTCGGCCTGGCGCAGCGCCGGCAAGGCGCTGGCGGCCTCGGCCTGGGCGGTCGCGGCGGCGGCCGCGCTCTGGGTCAGGGCGGTCACCGTGGCCTGCCCGTCGCTGAGCGCCTCACGCGCCACCTGGAGGGCGGCCTTGGCCCGCTCCGCTTCCAGGTGCAGCAGGACCGCCTCGTTGCGGCGGATATGGCCGGCCAGGTTGCGGTAGCGGTTGGCCTGGCGGGCCTGCTTCTTGAGGCTCTTGAGCTGGTCTTCGAGCGCGGCCACCACGTCGTCGAGGCGCTCCAGGTTGGTCTCGGCGGCGCGCAGGCGCAGTTCGGCCTCGTGGCGCCGGGAATGCAGGCCGGTGATGCCGGCGGCTTCTTCCAGCAGGGCACGGCGGTCGGCCGGCTTGGCGTTGATCAGGGCACCGACGCGGCCTTGGCTGACCAGCGCGGTCGAGTGGGCGCCGGTCGCCGAATCGGCGAACAGCAGCTGCACGTCGCGGGCCCGCACGTGGCGGCCGTTGACCCGGTAGTCGGAGCCCTTGTCCCGTTCGATCCGCCGGACGATGACCAGCTCGTCCTGATCGCCCAGCGCCGCCGGCGCGCTGCGGTCGCCGTTGTCCAGATGGATCTCGACCTCGGCGATGTTGCGTCCGGGGCGGTCGGCGGTACCGGAGAAGATTACGTCTTCCATCTCGCTGCCGCGCATCGACTTGGCCGAGGTTTCGCCCATGGCCCAACGCAGCGCCTCGACCAGGTTCGACTTGCCGCAGCCGTTCGGCCCGACGATCCCGGTCACCCCGTTGTGGATATCCAGCTCGGTCGGATCGACGAAGGATTTGAACCCGCTGAGCCGTAGCTTCGTGAACTCTACCAAGGTTGCTCCGCTACGACTGGGATTCGGCCCGGGCCAGAAGCTTTTCGAACTCCTCGGCCGTGCGCCCGCCCGTGACCTTTTCGCCGTTGATCAGGAAGCTGGGCGTGGATCTGATATCGAAGGCTTTCGAGGCTTCGGCCTGCTGCTTCAGGATGCGGTCCATCTCCGCGGTGTCGGATATGCAGGCGTCAAAGGTCTTCTGGTCGATGCCGGCGAGCCGGGCGATCTTGGCCAGGGCCGCCGTCGGATCGCCGGCCCGCGCCCAGCTCTGCTGGCCGCGAAACAAGGCGTCCAGGAAGCCGAAATAGCTGTCGCCCTCGACACAGCTGGCGAGGGTGGCGGCGCGCAACGCCAGGCCGTCGAGCGGGTAGTCGCGGTAGACCAGGCGCGCCTTGCCCGGCTCGATCCAGTTCTTCTTGATGGTCGGCAGGGTGTCCTTGTGGAAGCTTGCGCAGTGCGGGCAGGTGAGCGAGGCGTATTCGATGATCGTGATCGGCGCATCAGGCTGGCCGAGGATGCGGTCGCTGGCGGTTACCGGCGCCTCTTCGGCCCGGGCGCCGCCGGACAGCGCCGGACTGATGGCGAGCAGCGCCAATCCCGCGGTGCCGGATACCAGTATCTGCCGTCGATTCATATCTCACCTACCATATATTGTGTATGCTAGTGCCCAAATCCCAATGTGACAAGCGTCCGATTGAAGCGTCTTTGTATGTCGGAAATTGGGCGGGATGTCGGTCATGCCGAATCTCGGCGGTTGCCGATGGCACCTCTCACGCCGCAGCAATAACCTCATGCTGAGCTTGACGAAGCATGAGGGCGGCGGTTCACTGGGCACACCCTCGGTGCCATCCTCACCCTTCGACAGGCTCGGGGTGAGGTCCGGCCGTGAACAGTGGATCCCATCGCGCGGCGGTTCGGGTGACGCTGCCGTTCGGCGAATCAAGATTCCGCCTCTTCGCTGCCGGCGCCGGCTTGACGCACCGCGCGGGCCAAGCGGTCCAGGGCGGCGCGCAGTTCGGCGTCGGCGACCGTGGCGGACCGCGCCGCCAGTTCGGCTTCCTCGGCGGGGCTGAGCGGCGGCGGCGGCGCCGATGGCGGCTCGCGGTTCTTGGCGAGCGGGCCTTGCTGCAGGCGCAGGCGCGCGACCCCGCCGTAGCCGAGATAACTGTTGATACGCTCGACGACCAGCGGCTCCAGGTGCTGCAGGGCGAGCGCATGGCCCGATTCGACACGCAGGGTCAAGGTGGCCTCGCCGCCGCGGGTGAGCTTGCTGGGCGCCGAAACCGCGGCCAATTCGGCGCCGACGATGCTCGGCCAGTCGGCGATCAGGCCGCCTTCGCCGAGCCCGCGCTTGCCCATGGCCTTGCGGGTCACCTTGGGCAGGCTCGCGGCCAGCGCGCGCAGGCCGCCGCCGCGTCGCTTGTCGCCGTCGATGCCGGTTCGTTTCTGCGCCATGACCCCCGAGTCTAGATAACGTGTGTTTAGATATCGTGCCTGCCGCCGGCACAGCGCTGGCACCGGAGCTCACGCTTGTTTATATGAGGAGGCCATGGCCCGGGTTACAAGCGTTACGTCGCCCTCTTCCGCCGGCGATCCGGCCGCCGCGCGCGGCCGAGCCGAAGCTCTGCTCGCCTGGTACGACCGTCATGCCCGCGCGCTGCCGTGGCGGGCGCCGCCCGGCCGGACCCAGGACCCCTATCTGGTCTGGCTCAGCGAGATCATGCTGCAGCAGACCACGGTGGCCAGCGCCGCGCCCTACTTCCTGGCTTTCGCCCGGCGCTGGCCCCGGGTCGAGGACCTGGCCGCCGCGCCGCTCGACGACGTGCTGACCGCCTGGGCCGGCCTCGGCTACTACGCCCGGGCGCGCAACCTGCACCGCTGCGCGCGCGAGGTGGCCGAAGGCTTGAACGGCCGCTTTCCCGACAGCGAGGCGGCGCTGCGCGCGCTGCCCGGTATCGGCCCTTATACCGCGGCGGCGATTGCGGCGATCGCCTTCGGCCGGCCGGCCACGGTGGTCGACGGCAATGTCGAGCGGGTCGTGGCCCGGCTCTTTGCGGTTGAAACGCCGCTGCCCGCCGCCAAGCCGGAGCTGCGCCGCCTGGCCGCGACCCTGACGCCTGAGGCGCGGCCCGGCGACTACGCCCAGGCCATGATGGACCTGGGCGCGACGGTCTGCCTGTCGCGCAAGCCGCGATGCCTGTTCTGCCCGCTCCAGGTCGATTGCGCCGCGCGCGTGCATGGCATCGCCGAAACCTTGCCGGCGCGCAGCCCCAAGCCGGAACGCCCGACCCGCCGCGCCGTGGCCTTCTGGACCGTCAACCCGGCCGGCTCGATCCTGCTGCGCCGCCGGCCCGAGAAGGGCTTGCTCGGCGGCATGATGGAGCTGCCCTCGACCGACTGGCGCGAAGCGGCATGGGCCGAGGCCGAGGCACGCGCCCAGGCGCCGCTCGCCGCCGACTGGAGCGCCCTGCCAGGCCTGGTCCGCCACACCTTCACCCACTTCCATTTCGAGATCACGGTCTGGGCCGGCCGCGCGCCCAGGGGCGCGGCCCCCGCCGGCGGCCGCTGGGTCGCCATCGACGCCCTGGGCGACCAGGCCCTGCCCAGCGTCATGCGCAAGATCGTGAAACATGCACTGGCGCAGGCGGCCGGGAACCAGGATGTGGTTGAGAAAAGTGTCTGATGCCTTCTTGCTACTGGCGAATTCTGGCTCGTGATTGAATTCGCGGCGAATGGCGTATCTTGCTAGGTCGAAATCAAAGTCGCGAGCTGCTGAACAAAGGTCTATGGCTCCCTTTTCCATGATCGCTTCGTTCGAGCCGATTCGCGCCAACTCCGCGCGCAGCTTTTGGCGAAAGAGGTCCTTACCGGCGGCCGGAACGGTGCACGGCGCGCCGGCACCTAGGCCTTGGAGCCGCCCGCGGGCGGCGCTGGCGGCGGCGGCGCCGGTTCCGAAGACCCGGCGACGGTCAACTCGCTCTCGACCAAGCCGAGCAAAGCGTCCAGAGCCGAGCCCAGGGATGGCAACGCGAGCATCAGGGCAGCCGCGAGCACGGAGAGCAGCACGGCATACTCTATGAGAGACGCGCCGCGGGAATCGCGAATGAATGAGCGAAGCACGGCAAGATGGCCATCCGCGTCGCCGCGGTCGTCGCCCGCGAAATCCGGCCCGGCCGCGCTCAGCGTGCGTAGCGTCGGCGCGCTGTAGGCGGTGGACCCGTCGAGACCGAGCTTGGCAAGGGCATTCAGGCGGGCGAGAGCCGCCGCGCCGTCGTTCGCATCGATTATCGTTACTAGTTTCATCGAACAGCGCCCGTCGTACCGGTTTCTGTGAGTTTCCCCGTGCTCGAAGCCGTCGCCATATTCTCCCGGATCGAATGTCCACCAACAAAATGATCTCGAACAAGTATACATTCCCACAAAAAGCAAAAATATTCAAGAAGTATTATTAAAAAGTTAACCAATATTTTTAATCTTATTCAAAACTCAAGTATAATCGAGCAGGTTTTGGCGATTTACACGTTCAATCTAGGTCTTGACGTAGTGTTCATGTGACTTGAACCTTGGACGTTATGCGGTCTGCCGGCAGCCTTCCCCTTCACCCTCCCATGGCTCCGCCGCGGGCCGCCTCCCGCGCACCACGGCTAGGCGATGCACGCAGTGCGAAACCCGGGAAAAGGAGTCGAAGGCGGCGTCTTTTCGCCCTCTCCCGACGGGGCAGGGGCATTCAGCGCGGTCCGCGGCGCGAAGGCGTTGCGGGTGGGTGACCGGCTTCGATTCCGTCAGATCGGATAACGCTCTAGTCGACAGGTTCGGAAAGGCTGCGTGTTGTCGGCTCCCGTCACCACGCGACACGAAAGAGGGGTCAGACACCATTTCCGTGTCTTGCCGGGAAAGGTAATGTTAAGAGTGGTAAGGCACGGTCGGGTGCACGATGAGGCGAATTTTTTCCTGGTTGCTCATTCCGTTAATCGGGCTTGTGTCCTACACGGCACCGGCGGCGGGCGCACCACCGGTCGGGTCCGGCCTTTCCGCGGACTTTTTGATCAAGGATCCGGACAACTCCTTTGGCGGGACCACGGCCGGCAGGCTCTATCTCGACGACTCGGGAATGCGGGTCGAGAACAAGATCGGCAACGAGGTCGAGGTGACCATTTACGATTTTGCCCGCAACATGCTTATCGTGCTCGATACCGAGACAAAGTCCTATAGCGAATCCGCCTTGCTCGACGATGACCTGGGCATGATGGAATGGTTGTTCGCAAAGGAAGGGGGCCCCTGCGGCGAAAATGAAGACCAGCACCTCAAGACGACCAAGCTGGGCATCGAAACCCTGAACGGCCGAAAAGTCCAAAAGTGGCGCTGCGCCTATGCGGGCGGCGAGGGCGGCCCCATGACCTGGACGATTTGGGACGACCCCTCGCTGCTCATCTTCCTGCGCGTCGAAGTCGATTCCGGCCCGGTCTTCGCGCTGAGCAATCTCGTGGTGGCGCCGCAGCCCGCCGCCCTGTTTCGGCCGCCGGTGGGCTATAGAAAGCAATCCGACTCGCAGGCCCGGCCTTAGAGTCGCTGCGTCCAGACTAGATGAACGCCGCCGTCAGCTTCTGGCGGAAGATGTCGATCGGAACTGGCTCACCCTCGACCTTGAATTTCCAGAACTGCGAGCCGTTGCAAGCCGGCGCGCCCCGAGTTCGCGGCCCCGCTGGCTAAAGACGGAAGTGTAAAGTAACGTAAGGTACAGCAGAAATGACCTCACCCCGTTTACGGTAGCGTTGTTGTGTTATTATATTGAAGAGTCGGCGATTTTGTTATTGAATATTATTCAAAGATACTTATTCTACATTTATACAACTTGGAATTATTTGCAGATTAACCTGTTTTCAGGAAATTTGGTTGATAACTCTTGCCTCGGGAGGTTGGCGCGAAGGGCCCGGCAAAAAAACATTAAAGGGAGCCGCGAAATTGCACGGCTTGATACGCGATTTTGCAGACGATGACAGTGGCGCCACGGCCATCGAATACGGCCTGATCGCCGCCCTGGTCGCGGTCGTCTTGATCGGCGCCTTGCGCAGCCTGGGCGACACCATGCTCGGCATTTTCTCGAGCACCTCCGGCGATCTCGAGGAGGTGGCGCGCTGCGTCGAGGTCGGCGGCAACTGCAAGAAGTAACGCAGGCCGAATTTGCGTTCCTGATCCTTTCGTCTCCTTGACGGCCGGCCGTTACGGTAACCGCCGTTCTATGCCAGCTCCGCGCGCAGCTTCTGGCGGAAGACGTCGATCGGGACCAGCTTGCCTTCGACCTTGAGGTTCCAGAAGAGCCAGCCGTTGCAGGCCGGCGCGCCCTGGACGTGGGCGCCGGCCTGGTGGATCGAGCCGCGGAAGTCGGCGGTGACCAGGGTGCCGTCGGCGCGCACCTTGGCGCTCCAGCGTCCGCCGGGGCCGTAGAGCACCGTGCCGGGCTCCAGCAGGCCGCGCTCGACCAGCCAGCCGAAGGGGATGCGCGGCTGGTCGCGCTTGGACGGCGTCTCGACCAGCGCCGGGTCGGCGACCGGCCGGACCCTGGCCAGGCGCTTCCTCGCCACCTCGGCGTAGCCCGCCTCGCGCTCGATGCCGATGTAGCGGCGGTGCAGGCGCTTGGCGACCGCCGCCGTGGTGCCGCTGCCCAGGAAGGGGTCGAGCACGACCTCGCCCGGCTTGCTGGCCGCCAGGATCGCCCGGTGCAGCAGGGCCTCGGGCTTCTGGGTCGAGTGCGCCTTGCGGCCATCTGCGTCGCGCAATCGCTCGCCGCCGGAGCAGATCGGGATCAGCCAGTCGCTGCGCATCTGCAGATCGTCGTTGAGTGCCTTCATGGCCGCGTAGTTGAAGGTGTAGCTGGTTTCCTGGTGCTTGGCCGCCCAGATCAGGGTCTCGTGGGCGTTGGTGAAGCGCCGGCCGCGGAAGTTCGGCATGGGATTCGACTTGCGCCAAATCACGTCGTTCAGAATCCAGTAGTCCAAGTCCTGCAGGCTGGTGCCGACCCGGAAAATATTGTGGTAGCTGCCGATCACCCAGAGCGTGCCGTCGTCCTTGAGCACGCGCCGCGCGGCCGCGAGCCAGTCGCGGGTGAAGGCGTCGTACTGGGCCAGGCCCTCGAAGCGGTCCCAGTGGTCGTCGACCGCGTCGACCTTGCTGTGGTCGGGCCGGGTCAGGTCGCCGGCCAGCTGAAGGTTGTAGGGCGGGTCGGCGAAGACCATGTCGACCGAACGCTCGGGCAGCCGGTTCATCTCCTCGATGCAGTCGCCGACCAGCACGATGTCTGTTTGCAAGGCGGGATTTCCCCTCGTGGTAGAGGGGCGCCATCCTGAGTCAAGCGGGACTCGGCGTCAAGAGTCTTGTTGAGTCAATTGTTTAGAGCCAGAGCCTCACGCACCGGTCGAAACGAGCGTCGATGCTCGGGCGTGACCCCCAGTCGGGTGAGGGCGGCGCGGTGCTCGGCCGTCCCGTAGCCCTGGTTGCGCTCCCAGCCATAGCCGGGATAGCGCTGGGCCAGCTTGGCCATCCGCCGGTCGCGGGTGACCTTGGCGACGATCGAGGCGGCGGCGATCGAGAGGCTCCTGGAATCGCCCTTGACGACGGTCTTGACCGGGCAGGCGAGCGCCGGCGCCCGGTTGCCGTCAACCAGGACCGCGTCGGGTCCGATCCCCAGGTCGGCCAGCGCGCGCGCCATGGCCAGCAGGCTGGCCTCAAGGATGTTGAGCCGGTCGATCTCGCCGACCCCGGCGCGGCCGACGCCGAGGCGCGCGGCGCTGGACGGCGCGGCCATCAGGGCTCCGAAGAGCGCCGTGCGTGCCATCGGGCTCAAGCGCTTGGAGTCGTCGAGCCGGGCGAGCAGGACCGGCGGCAGCGCCGCCGGGTCGAGCCACGCGGCGGCCGCGACCACGGGCCCGGCCCAGGGGCCGCGCCCGGCCTCGTCGAGCCCGACCACGGTGCGGCCCTGGCCGGCGCCCAATTCCGTCTCGAACGAGAAATCCGGCACCAGCGCTAACTCTTGGGTCGTTTCTTGGCGCCGCGCATGGGCGGGCCCAGGCCGGGCGTGACGTCGGGCGCCGGTCCCCGGGGCGGGCCGCGCCGTGGCATGATGTCGCCGACCCAGCGGGTCGCGCCGGCGGCGAGGTCGACCATGCGATCCTCGGCCTTGCGGGTCGAGCGGAACAGGACGCTGGCCTCCCGGCCATAGGTCAGGCGCAGCAACTCGCGCGGCGAGGTTATGCCCATGAGGGCGATCCGGTGCAGGCGCCGCGAGGTCTCGAGCCAGAACGGGCTGATCACCAGGGACAGCACGGTGACCGCGACGATCAGGCGGTAGTTGCCGGGCGAGACCGCGCCGACGCCGACGCCAAGCGCCGCCAGG
>JBFJPL010000014.1:0-54209 GCA_041617155.1 Kiloniellales bacterium | reverse complement strand
CGGTGTCCTTGTCGGCCTGGACCGGGAAGTTGGCGCCGTCGCCGCTGCCCGAAACCACCGGCGCATAGGAGACGCCGAGCTGGAAGCCGGCGAAACGCGGCGTGAAGTAGGTGATGATGTTCTCGTCGTTGTTCCAGTCGAGGTTGGTCGACAGCCGCGGGGTACGGAACCCGCCGCCGCCGGTGTTGGCGCCGTTGGACGGCACGAAGGTCGAGAGCCAGCCCGAGTTGATCGGGGCGCCGACGTTCGGGGCCGCGTAGTGCATCAGGTAGGCCGCCGAGTTTTCCGAACCGACGTTGATCCGGCCGAAGCTGCCTTCGATGTAGGCGTAGTCCTCGTCGATCACGTCGGCGGTGCCGCCGCGGGCGCTGGCGCCGAAGGATTCCAGCTGAACGTTGGCGCCGAAGCTGATGCCGTTGTCGAGCGTGGTCTCGCCCAGGAACCAGATCTCGCCGTCGCTGAACAACCCGGTGTTGCTCCAATCTTGTTGATTGTTGGCTACGTTGTCATCGGTGTCGTTGCTGCCGAAACCGAAGTAGTTGTTCATGTAACCGCCGAGACCGAGCTTGATCTTTTCCTCGGCGCTGGCCGGGGAAGCCATCAAGGCGCCGGCGGCCACAAGGGCAGTCGTGCCATAGAGTACTTTCTTCATTGCTCCTATGCCTCTCTACGTAGAAACTGACAATGGGTTTCCGTGACCCCTCCTCGGCGCACCGCCTTTAGCCCTACGGATTAAACCGAAATTCTTAACCTCAGTGTTCACGGAAACGGCCCCCCGCAAGGACACGGAAAGCCCGTCAATAAGGCCCGACATCGGCGCGCACGGTCAAGCAATCCACGACCTGACCTGTGACATTTCTCCACCACTGTTGCCGAAGTGTCACACTCGGG
This sequence comes from Kiloniellales bacterium, assembly GCA_041617155.1. GTDB lineage: Bacteria > Pseudomonadota > Alphaproteobacteria > Kiloniellales > JAKSDN01 > CAMYKD01. Next base: position 53,318 of record JBFJPL010000014.1, on the reverse strand, counting down.
GGCTGTTGGGCTAATGTTTCGGTAACCTTCACCGGCAGCTTGAGGGTCAAACCGTGAGGTTGCCGCTTGGCGTCAGGTAGCCCATTTTGAGCATCATTTCCCGATGTTGCTCGATCAGCGCGGCGACCTGCTCGTCGGTCAGAATCTCGCGCCAGCCACCGGACCGGCCAGAGCGAAAAAACCGGGATCTGCCGTCCGGACGGGACTCGACGAACTTCGTGGTCTGCTCCTGACGGGACAGCTCCTTGAAGGAGCTGAACTTGATCGCTTTCTTCAGGCGCGACGGGTCCTTCGGCAGGCCGAGGAAGTTGATCAGGCGGCCGAAGGCGCGCATCGACTTGCCCTGCATGTCCTCGTAGCGCATGACGTGGACGGTCAGTCCCGGCGCTTCGGACCAGCTTTGCACATGACGCGACCAGGAACAGAGATACTGCGCCAGGAGGCCGCTGGACGGCGGCAAGCGGTAGTCCTCCTCGCACAGCGACTCGACGGCCCGTTCGTAGCTGACCTGATAGTGGTGGGCGAACGACACGGCCACGTCCATCGGGTTGCGCGCCACGTAGACCGCGCCCGCCGTGGCGCCGGGGGTGATCAGCGGCGTGCCGTTGACGGCACAGATCGCGTTGTGTGTCTTGACAAAGATATCGCGCGAGGCGGTGCGGGCGAACCAGTGGTGAATCGCCGGGCGCAGCCGATCGATTTCCGCCTCGTCGAGCTCCTCGGCCTTCTTTCCGGTGAACTGCTCGTAGTGAAGAATCAGGTTGTCGCCCAGAATGTGCTTCGGCAGGTCGTTGATCGGCAAAGGCTTGGCGGGGTTGGAAAGATAGTTCGCCAGGAAGGCCCTGAGCCAGGTGTTGCCGGATTTGGGATAGGACGCCAACCATATTATGCCGGGCACGCGGGGCAACTCCTCGAATCTCGGATAGGCTCCTTGCCTTGCCGTCTTGCCATTCGAGCCGTCTTTTAGTGGAAGGCGGCTATCCAGGCAACCGGCGCTGGCGTGCGCTCCGCCAGGCTAGGAGCCTGTCCGAGTATTGGCCATGGACTGCATCGGCCGGACTGACGCGAGGTTTAGGAGCGGAGGCGCAGGCGATGGGCCGTGCTCATCGGCAAGCCTGCGCGACGCGGCACTCGGGTCTGTCCGGCCGACCGTGAGGGCCGCGCTTTCGAAGCCTTGGAACGTCGTCCGGCACCGCTTGCGATGCACCCGGCAGCGCAGTGCGGCACCGTCCTAGCCCAAGGCCTTGAAAACGCGGTGCAGCCGGTGACCAATACTCGGACAGGCTCCTAGCTTGGCCGTCTTGCCCGAAGGGCGCGGCTTCGTCATACTCCGCGCGCCGTTCGGCCGTTCGGCCGGACGCCGATCGCTTAGCGGAGCTTCGGACTTGCAAAACGTTGCCCAGCACGCGGACCCGGTAGCCGAGTCCTTCAGCGCCGCCCGCGACCAGCAGGCGGCCGGCCAGCTGGACCGGGCCAAGGCGCTCTACGGCAATATCCTGGCAAAGGTTCCGCACCATGCGGAATCGCTGACCATGCTGGGCTCGATCGCCTATCAGCAGGGTGACGACAACCAGGCCGAGGCCTATCTCGACCGGGCCATATCGATCTACCAGGCGGTCTTGCAACAGATGCCGGGTCTGGTTCGGGTCCGCGCGCCGCTGGTCAATCTTCTGCTGGCCCGCGACCGGCCGGCGGAGGCCGAGCGCCTGGCGGTGGATCTGGAGCTGAGGATCAACCCGGTGCGCTCGGACGCCCGGGAATTCACCCGGCGGCGGCGCCGCGGGATCGAGCGCGGCGTGCCGGCGATGCTGATCAACACCGTGCCGAAATCGGCCAGCGAGTCGATCTGGAACAAGCTGGCCGAGGGCCTGCGTCTGGGCCAGGGACACCTTTCGCTCGGCCTGTTCCCGGATTGCTGCGTGATACCGATCCGCGCCCGGGCCGCCGCTGAGGGCGCCTTCATCGCCAAGGAACATCTCGCGCCGACGGCGTTCAATCTGAGCGCCCTGGCCGCCAGCGGCCTCAAGCGGGTGGTCTGCCATCTGCGCGACCCGCGCCAGGCGACGCTGTCCTGGGCGCACTTCGTGCGCGACGACGTCAGCATGCGGCTGATGGGGCCGATCTGGCGCAAGATCGTGCCGCCGAACAGCGTGCCCAAGGACGATTTGTCCCAGCAGATCGATTGGTGCATCGAAAACTACCTGCCTCTGCTGATCGACTTCACGCGCCGCTGGCTCGAGGTGCGCGACGATCCGGCGCGGGCGGTCGATGTGCTGTTCCTCAGCTTCGAGGAATTTCGCACCGAGCCGGACCGCTACTTCGCCCGGGTTCTGGAGTTCTACGGGATCGAGGACAAGCTCTATGAGGCCGAGGCGGAGGCCGAGGTGGTGCACCTGCGCAAGGGTTTGCTGGGCGAGTGGCGCGAGGTGCTCAGCGCCGGGCAGCAGAAGCGCGCCTGGCAGCTCATACCGGGCGACCTGGCCGAGATCTTCGGCTGGTCGAAGTAACGCTGCGGTCGGGCCGAGTGCATCTGGCGCTTAGGCTCTGGAAGTCTAGGCGGGGAACGGCTATTTTGCTGGCATGGCGCCGGCAACCGGGAGCACTCGGCGAAAAGCTGCCCCGGCGGCGGCCACCAGGATTTGTTTCGGAGGAGTTGTAGACCCCATGGCGACTCTCGCACAACTGTCGCGCCGAGCCGGATTTTTGGCCGCGCTTCTAGCGATCGGGCTGACCGGCGCCTGCAGCAGCAGCGAAACGGTCTATCCGGACGCCAGGAACAGAGTCAAGGCCGGCGGCGGCACCAACTATTCGGACACCAGCCAAACCGTGTTCGGCCCGGGCGGCCTGAATTTCCTGGGCGCCTTCGGTGAAGATCAAGACGACGCCCCGGGCGGCGGCGGCATCGGGGTCAACTCCTACCTCTGGCGGGCGTCGCTCGACACCGTGTCGTTCATGCCGCTGGCCTCGGCCGACCCCTTCGGCGGGGTCATCATCACCGACTGGTACGCCCCGCCGGAGACACTCAGCGAGCGTTTCAAGGTCACGGTCTATATTCTCGGCCGCGACCTGCGTGCCGACGGCGTGCGCGCCGCCGTGTTCAAGCAACGGCAGGACGACCTCGGCAACTGGATCGATGCGACGGTCAGCCAGCAGACCGCCATCGAACTCGAAGACACCATCCTCACGCGGGCCCGGCAGCTTCGAATCGCCGCCGTACAGTAGCGCCCGACCGAGATCGAGACGGCCCCACATCGAGCGGGCTTGGCGGCGGCGGAGCGGTGCGGCCTGCGCCGGCGGCCCCAGTGGCCCGACGCGGCCAAGCAAGCGGAAAAATAAACCGTTATGAGTCGCTATAACGTCAAGGAAACCGAAGCCAAGTGGCAAAAGGCTTGGCACGAGGCCGGCTGCTTTGCCGCCAGCGAGGCTTCGTCGAAGCCCAAGTATTATGTCCTCGAGATGTTCCCGTACCCCTCCGGGCGCATCCATATGGGCCACGTGCGCAACTACACGATTGGCGACGTGATCGCCCGTTACAAGCGCGCGCGGGGCTTCAACGTGCTGCATCCCATGGGCTGGGACGCCTTCGGCCTGCCGGCCGAGAACGCCGCGATGAAAAGGCAGGTGCACCCCGCCCAGTGGACCGCAGAGAACATCGCCGCCATGCGCGGCCAGTTGCAGGACATGGGCCTGTCGATCGACTGGGCCCGCGAAATCGCCACCTGCCAGCCCGACTACTACCGCCACGAACAGAAGATGTTCCTCGATTTCCTGGCGGCCAATCTGGTCTACCGCCGGGAATCCTGGGTCAACTGGGACCCGGTCGACCACACGGTGCTGGCCAACGAGCAGGTCATCGACGGCTGCGGCTGGCGCTCCGGCGCGCCGGTCGAGAAGCGCCAGCTGGCCCAGTGGTTCTTCCGCATCACCGCCTTTTCCGACCAGCTGCTCGAGTCGCTCGACGGCTTGGACCGCTGGCCGGACAAGGTGCGGGTCATGCAGAGCAAGTGGATCGGCCGCTCGGCCGGCGCGCGGATCGATTTCGAGCTCGCCGGCCGGGCGGCGCCGCTCGAGGTCTTCACGACCCGCCCGGACACCCTGTTCGGCGCCTCCTTCTGCGCGCTCTCGCCGCACCATCCGCTGGCCGCCGAGCTGGCCAAGGACGATCCCGCGCTGGCCGAATTCATCGCCGCGTGTGACCGCCTGGGCACCAGCGAGGAGGCGATCGAGACGGCGGAGAAGCAGGGCTACGACACCGGGCTGAAGGCCCTGCACCCCTTCGCCCAGGGCCAGGCGCTGCCGGTCTACGTCGCCAACTTCGTGCTCATGGACTACGGCACCGGCGCCATCTTCGGCTGCCCGGCGCACGATCAAAGGGACCTGGATTTCGCCCGCAAGTACGGTCTGCCGGTGCCGCCCGTCGTGCTGCCGCCGGGCGAGGACCCGGACCGCTTCGAGATCGGCGACGAGGCCTACAGCGGCGACGGCACGCTGTTCAATTCGGACTTCATGGACGGCATGGCGGTGCCCCAGGCGATCGCCGCCGCGATCGCGCGGCTGGAGGCCGGTGGCGCGGGCCGCGGCGAGGTGCTGTACCGCCTGCGCGACTGGGGCGTGTCGCGCCAGCGCTATTGGGGCTGCCCGATTCCGGTCATCCACTGCCCCGGCTGCGGCATCGTTCCGGTCCCGGAACAAGACCTGCCGGTCGTGTTGCCGGACGACATCGCCCTGGGCCAGGCGGGCAACCCGCTGGCCCACCACCCGACCTGGAAGCAGGTCGACTGCCCGAAGTGCGGTGGCGCGGCCGAGCGCGACACCGACACCATGGACACCTTCGTCGACTCCTCGTGGTACTTCGCCCGCTTCTGCAGCCCACACGCCGAGACCGCCATGGATCGGGCCGCCGTCGACTACTGGCTGCCGGTCGACCAGTACATCGGCGGAATCGAGCACGCGGTCCTGCACCTCTTGTATTCGCGCTTCTTCACCCGGGCGCTCAAGCAGTGCGGCTATCTGGGGCTGGAGGAGCCCTTCGCCGGGCTGTTCACCCAGGGCATGGTCGGCCACGAGACCTATCGGGGGCCGGACGGCGGCTGGCTGTCGCCGGAGGAGGTGCGGCGCGCGGAGGGCGGCGGGTTCGAGACCCTGGACGGCCAAGCGGTCGCCGTCGGCCGCTCCGAGAAGATGAGCAAGTCGAAGAAGAACACCGTCGATCCGGCCCACATCATCGCGACCTACGGCGCCGACACGGCGCGCTGGTTCATGCTCTCGGACAGCCCGCCGGACCGGGACATGGAGTGGACCGACGCCGGCGTCGAGGGCGCCTTCCGCTTCGTCCAGCGGGTTTGGCGCATCGTCAACGACGGCCTGGACGGCCTGCCGGCGGTCGGCACGCCGGCGCCCGAGCGCTTCGACGTGGCCGCGCTCGCTCTGCGCCGGACCAGCCACAAGACGGTCGAGGCCTTCACCTCACACTTGGAAAAGTTTCATTTCAACAGCGCCGTGGCGCGGCTCTACGAGTTGAGCAACGAGCTGGGCGGCTTCGCGGCCGAGCACGACGACGACCGCTGGGCCCAGCGCGAGGCCTTCGAAACTCTGGTCCGGCTGGCCGGACCGATGATGCCGCACCTGGCCGAGGAGCTGTGGCAACGCCTGGGCCACGACACCCTGCTGGTCGACCAGCCCTGGCCGGTCGCCGATCCGGCGCTGACCCGCGACGATGTCCTGACCGTCGCGGTGCAGGTCAACGGCAAGCTGCGCGCCACCATTGCCTTGCCCCGGGAGGCCGAGGACGACACGGCCCGCGCGGCGGCGCTCGCCGAGCCCGCGGTCCAGCGCGCCTTGGCCGGTAAGACGCCGCGCAAGGTGATCGTGGTCCGAAATAGGATCGTCAATGTGGTGGCCTGATCCGCTCGGCCGGGGCGGAACGCGGCGGCGTGCCCGCCCGGCGCTGGCCGCCGCGCTGCTGCTTGCGCTGGCTGGCTGCGGCTTCCGGCCGCTCAATCTGCCGCCCGAATCGGCGCGCGTCGCCGGCTCGGACCGTTTGGCCGCGACTCAGATCAGGCCGATCGAGGGTCGGGTCGGGCAGCGGCTGCACAACCTGCTGCGCGACCGCCTGAATCCGTCGGGCCAGCCGGCCCGGCCGGCTTACCTGCTGGAGATCAGGCTCAGGAAGAGCATTCGCGAGCAGGCGATCCAGACGGACGAAACCGCGACCCGCGCCAACTTGATTCTGCAGGCGCGCTACCTCGTGCGCGATGCGGCCACCAGGGCGGTGCTGTTCCAGGGCGAGACGGTCTCGGTCAACGGCTACAATATCCTGACCAACCTCTACGCGACCAAGACCGCCGAAGACGGCGCCTTGAGGCGCGGTTTGCGGGACCTGGCGGACAACATCCGCCTGCGGCTGTCGGCCCATTTCGCCGAGCCGCAGTCCGCCGCGACCCCGTGATCGATCGGCCATGAAGATTGCCGCCAGCCAGGCCGAGCGTTTCGCCAAGGCGCCGGACCCGAAGCTGCGAGCGATCCTGGTCTATGGGCCCGACGACGGCTTGGTGCGCGAAAGAATCGCGGCGCTCACCCGCTCGGTCGTGGAAGATCCGAGCGATCCCTTCCGGGTCGTCGAGCTCGGCGCCGGCCAGCTGGCCGGCGATCCCGCGCTGCTCGGCGACGAAGCGGCGGCGCTGGCGCTGACCGGCGGCCGGCGCGTTGTGCGGATACTCGACGCCGGCGACGAGCTGGCGGGTCAGATCGGCGCGTTCCTGGACGATCCGCCGGGCGAGGCCCTGGTGCTGCTCAAGTCCGGCGAGCTGCCGGCACGCTCGAAGCTGCGCAAGCTGTTCGAGTCCGCCGAGCTGGGGGCCGCGCTGGCCTGCTACCGCGACGACGCGAGCGGTCTCGCCGCGGTGGTCTCGGAGATGCTGGGCCAACAGGGCCTCACCGCCAGCCGGGACGCCTTGGCCTACCTGACCGCCAATCTCGGCGGCGACCGCCAGTTGACTCGGCGCGAGCTGGAAAAGCTGGTGCTCTACATGGGCAAAGGCGGCCAGGTCGAGCTGGAGGACGCGCGCGCCTGCGTCGGCGATACCGCGGCCTTGAGCCTGGACGATCTGGCCTATGCCGTGGCCGGCGGCGACCGGGCCGGCCTGGAACGTGCCCTGCAGCGCAGCTTCGAGGAAGGCAGCAACCCGGTGGCCGCGCTGCGCGCCGTGGCGCGGCATTTCCAGCGACTTCATTTTGTATCCGGAACGGTCGCCGGTGGCGCGTCGCAAAGCGATGCCATGAAGCGCCTGCGCCCGCCGGTCTTCTGGAAGCTGAGCGACCGCTTCAAGGTCCAGTCACGCGCCTGGTCGGTGCCGCGGCTGGCCGCGAGCCTGGAGCGCCTGATCGAGGCCGAGGCCGCCTGCAAGACCACCGGCGCGCCGGCCGAAGCCATTGCCGGGCGAACCCTGCTGCAGATCGCCACCCAGGCGCCGCGCGGCGCGGCGCGGTGAACGATCCGACCGGCTTGGAAGCCGGCGTTAAGCGCCGCCCGGAGCAAGACCGGACCGCGCTTTCTTGTTTGACCCCTGGCGAAAGTTGGCTCGCAAGCCCTACGTGCCGTCCGCCACGACCGCGTCGGCTTCGACTTCGACCAGCCAATCCGGGTTCACGAAGCGGGTCACCTGCATGATCGTGTCGACCGGCTTCGCCTCCCGGCAGTATTTGGCGCGGACATCGACGACGGCTTGCCAATCTTCGATGTCGGTCAGGATCAGGCGGGTCCGGACCACGTCGTGCCACCCCGAGCCGGCACGCTGCAGGGCGTCGCCGATGATCTCAAAGCATCGTTCGGCCTGGGCCGAGACGTCGCCGACTCCAACGGTCCTGCCATCGGGTCCGACCGGCGCGGTCCCGCCAATCGTAATGTACGGTCCGACACGGACCGCGCGGGCGAACCCGACGATTGCCTCCATCGGATTGCCGTTGAGCACCAGCTGGCGCTTCATCGCCAAATCCCTTTGCTTGTCAGAAGTTCCGCCGGCCAATCGGGGCAGGGGGCCGGGCCCCTTTGATGCCCCTCCGAAGCTATCGACGGGTGTGGTCGAGGCGGTGCAGCAGGTCGTCGAGCTGTTCGACCGTCCGGTAGCGGATCGACAGGCTGCCGCCGCCGTCGGCGTTGAATTCGATCGTCACCTTGAGCCCGAGCAGCGCCGAGAGGTCGCGCTCCAGGGCCGCCGTGTCCGGGTCCTTGCCGGGTCGCGCGGCAGGCGGGGCGGGGGACGGGCCGCCGGACCGTCTCTTGGCCGGCTTGTCCAGCTTGGCCAGTTCCTCGGTCTGCCGGACGCTAAGCCCGTCGGCCACGACCTTCCGGGCGACCGCTTCAGGGTCCTTCACGCCCAGCACCGCGCGGGCGTGGCCGGCGCTCAATCGGCCGTCGGCCAGGAAGGCCTTGACCGTTTCCGGCAGGGACAGAAGGCGCAGGGTGTTGGCGACGTGGCTGCGGCTCTTGCCCACGGCGCGGGCCAGAACCTCCTGGCTGTGGCCGAACTCCTCGACTAGGCGCCGGTAGGCCTCGGCCTCTTCCAGCGGGTTGAGGTCCTCGCGCTGGACGTTCTCGACCAGCGCCAGTTCGAGCGTCTGAACGTCGCTCAGATCGCGGATCAGGACCGGCACATGATGCAGCCTGGCAAGCTGCGCGGCGCGCCAGCGGCGTTCGCCCGCGACGATCTCGAACTCGCCCGGGCGCTGCGGATGGCGCCGAACCAGGATCGGCTGCAAGAGACCGTTCTCCCGGATCGAGTCCGCCAGTTCGCGCACTGCGGTTTCCTCGAACACCTGGCGCGGCTGCCAGCGGTTCGGATGCAGCTGCTCGACCGGCAGCTCCTTCGCGGGGCGCACGTCGTCCAGCGCGGCCAGGCTTTCGGTCTCCTCGCCGAGCAGCGCGGCCAACCCGCGCCCGAGATTGCTCCGGCGGTCGGCTTCGCTCATCGAGTCTCTCCGGATTTGATCTTCACGACACCAGGACCGGCCGCGCGGTTTCCTCGCGGTCGCGCCGCAGGATCTCGCGGGCCAGGTGGATGTAAGCCTGGGATCCGGTGCAACGCAGATCGTAAAGCAGCACCGGCTTGCCGTGCGACGGCGCCTCGGAGACCCGCACGTTGCGCGGAATCACCGTGTCGTAGACCTTGGTGCCGAGATGGGCGCGGACGTCCCTGGCCACCATATCCGACAGGTTGTTGCGCTTGTCGACCATGGTCAGGACGATGCCCTGAATCTCCAGGGCCTGATTGAACGACCGCTTGACCCGCTCGACCGTGCGCAGCAGGTGCGACAGACCCTCGAGCGCATAGAACTCGGTCTGCAGCGGCACCAGGACCGCGTCGGACGCCACCAGGGCATTGAGCGTCAAGATGCCGAGCGCCGGCGGACAGTCGATCAGGATGTAGTCGAACTCGTCCTTGACCCGGCGCAGGGCCTCGTTCAGGCGAAACTCCCGGCGCGGCGTCGAGACCAGTTCGACCTCGGCGCCCAAAAGCTCGATCGAGGAGGGCACCAGGGCCATGCCGCGCACCATGGTCTCGACGATGGTGCCGGACAACGGCGCGCCCTCGACCAGCACTTGATAGATGCTGCGCTCCCGGCTGGTCCGGATCAGGCCGAGCCCGGTGGTGGCGTTGCTCTGCGGGTCGAGATCGACGATCAGGACTTCCTTGCCGCAGGCGGCCAGGGCGGTCGCCAGATTGACCGTGGTCGTGGTCTTGCCGACCCCGCCCTTCTGGTTGGCGATCGCCAGCACTCTGGCCTGGGCCCGCTCCGGGGCGGGCACTTCCTCAAGATATGGAGGTCTCACGGCCCTTCAATCCTATCCTTAGGATGGTGCCGTCGGAGTCGGAACGGCTCTGAAACGAATCGACCGACATATTCCATGCTTTCCGGGCCTCGGTCAATTCCTCATCGACCCGCTTGCCCTTGAGCAACAGACAACAGGCTTCGCGGTCCACGGCGGCGGCCAGGAGGGGCGCGGCATAGCCCAGCAGCTTGACTAGGGGCGCGCAGGCCCGCGCGGTCACCACGTCGGCCGGCATCGGCGTCATGGCCTCGATCCTCAGATCGTGGACCTGGGCCTCGGCACCGGTCTGGCGCACGACTTCGCGCAGGAACACGGCCTTGCGCCGGTCGGCCTCGACCAGATGGACCTCGCCGGCGCCGAGGAGCGCCAGCACAAGCCCGGGGAAGCCGGCCCCGCTGCCCAGGTCGACGACGACCCTGGACCGGCCGGCCGGCACCGCCGGCAGCAGCGGCAGCAGTTGGGCCGAGTCGAGCATGTGGCGCCGCCAAAGGTCGCCGAGCGTGGCCCGGCCGACCAGATTGATCCGCCGGTTCCACGTGCCGAGCAGCCGCCCGTGGAGCTCGAGCCGCGCCAGTGTTTCACGTGAAACACCGGTCTCCCGGCGGAACTCCTCGGGGGTCATGGGAGTCATGGCGTTGTCCGGTTTCCCGTCTCCCGCCGGGAGAGGGCGGGACCCGCCGCCAAGCGGTGGGAGGGTGCGGGCGCGTGTTTTGCTGATTGCCAGCCAGCGCCCGAGCCGATTGGCGCAAACTGAACCTCGGTCCAGAAAACCAAATCGCCCTCACCCTGTTCCTCTCCCGGCGGGAGAGGGAACGCCGTGCTCGCCCACCGCTCAGGCCGCGGCGTCGCGCCGGCGCCGCACATGGCCGAGCAGAGCGACCAGGGACGCCGGGGTCACGCCGGACAGCCGCTGGGCGGCACCCAGGGTCTCGGGCCGCGCCCGCTTCAGGACCTCGCGCACCTCGTGGGACAGGCCGCCGACCGCGTCGTAGTCGAGCCCGGGCGGCAGGGTGAGCGCCTCGTCGCGGCGAAAGGCCCGGACATCGGCCTCCTGGCGTTCCAGGTAGCCGGCGTAGCGGGCGTCGATCTCCAGCTGCTCGGCGACCGCCGGGGAGAGCGCGGTCAGCTCCGGCCAGATTTCGGCCAGACCGGCCACGCTGGTCTCGGGATAGCCGAGCAGATCGAAACCGCTGCGCCGCACGCCGTCCCGCTTGACCGCAATGCCGTGTCGGGCCAGCGCGTCCGGCGTCGCCGCCAGGCGGTCGAGCAGGGCGCGGCCGGCCGCCAGCGCCGCCGCCTTGGCGGCGAAGGCCCGGGCCCGTTCGGCGGCGACGCAGCCCAGCGCCAGACCCCGGGGCGTGAGCCGCAGGTCGGCGTTGTCGGCGCGCAGGCGCAGGCGGTACTCGGCCCGGCTGGTGAACATGCGGTAGGGCTCGCTGACGCCGCGGCTGATCAAATCGTCGATCATCACGCCGATATAGCCCTCGGCCCGGTCGAGCCGGAAGTCGGGCGCGCTGCCGCCGGCCAGGCGCGCGGCGTTCAGACCGGCGACCAGACCCTGGGCGCCGGCTTCCTCGTAGCCGGTCGTGCCGTTGATCTGGCCGGCGAAGAACAAGCCGGGCAAGCGCCGGGTCTGCAGGCCGGGGTCGAGCTCGCGCGGGTCGACGTAGTCGTACTCGATGGCGTAGCCCGGCTGCAGCATGACCGCCCGCTCGAGGCCGGGAATGGTCTTCAGGAGCGCGGCCTGGACCTCGCGGGGCAGGGAGGTCGAGATGCCGTTCGGGTAGACCGTCGGGTCGTCCAGGCCCTCGGGCTCGAGGAAGATCTGGTGCCGCTCGCGCTCGGCGAAGCGCACCACCTTGTCCTCGATCGAGGGGCAGTAGCGCGGGCCGGTGCCCTCGATCTGGCCGGAATAGATCGGCGCCCGGTGCAGGTTGGCGCGGATCAGCGAGTGGCCGGCTGGCCCGGTGTGGGTGATGTGGCAGTCGACCTGCGGCTGCTCGATGCCTTCGGTCAGGGTCGAGAAGGGCTCGGGCGGATCGTCGCCCGGCTGGCGCTGCAGGCCGCCGGTGTCGATGGTGCGGCCGTCGAGCCGGGGCGGCGTGCCGGTCTTGAGCCGGCCGAGCGCGAAGCCGGCGCGCGCCAGCGTGGCGGCCAGGCCGAGCGAAGGCGCGTCGCCGACCCGGCCGGCCGGCCGGGTCTCCTCGCCCATGTGGATCACGCCCCTGAGGAAGGTGCCGGTGGTCAGCACGACCGCGCCGGCGCGGAGCGTCTCGCCCTCAGCGGTCACCACGCCCCGGCAGCGCCCGTCCTTGCCGATCGCCAGATCCTCGACCGCGGCCGCGCGCAAGGTGAGCCCTGGCTGCCCGGCCAGCAGGTCCTGCATGGCCTGGCGGTAGAGCTTGCGGTCGGCCTGGGCGCGCGGCCCACGCACGGCCGGCCCCTTGCTGCGGTTCAGCACCCGGAACTGGATGCCGGCCCGGTCGATCGCCCGGCCCATGAGGCCGTCGAGCGCGTCGATTTCGCGCACCAGGTGGCCCTTGCCCAGCCCGCCGATCGCCGGGTTGCAGGACATCACGCCGATCGTCTCGAGCTTGTGGGTCAGCAAGAGCGCGCGCGCGCCCAGGCGCGCCGCGGCCGCCGCCGCCTCGCACCCGGCATGCCCGCCACCCACCACGATGACATCGAACTCCGCCATGGCCGAAGAGATAGGCAAGCCGGGCAGGGGAGTCAAAAGAAACACCTCGCTAACCATGTTTCACGTGAAACAGCGGCGAAGTTGCGCCGGACAACTTTTGCCGGGCCAGCCGATCCGCCCCGGCATCCCCCTCCGGCGCCGGCGCACCGTCCGTGCGTCCGGCGAGCCGGGCCGCGTCTCTCCCGGGTTCGGGGCACCGTAGGAGAGCCTGCCGGCCCGCCTTATACCAAAGGTCATGGATAATGACCTTTGGTATAAGGCGTTTGTCCTGAACAGATGACCCGGGCCCGGCCTATAGGCTGCAAGTCGGTTTGCCCGGCGACGCCGTGACGAACGTCGCGGTCCGTCGCGGCGCCGTCGAGAGACGCCAACCGATCGACGGCGGGCAGCCTACGCCGAGTTCCACCGGCGGCCGTCTCGACCTCCCGGATGCCTACCGAAATGCATGCCGCGCCGGCGGCGTTTCCGGGGGCCTGGGGCCGTGAATTCCGGCCGGCCCCGCGGCGAAAACCGCGGAAAACCGGCAAATGCCGTGGCGCTTACGAGAAAGGTTTCACGTGAAACAGCCGGTCAAAATGGCAAAACGCGCGAGGTAGGCAAAATGACACCCCGGCGCGGCCCGCTCACTTGCCGATGCAGAAGTCGCGGAAGATGACGTCGAGGATGTCCTCGACGTCGACTTGGCCGGTGATGCGGCCAAGCGCGCGGATCGCCAGGCGCAGGTCCTCGGCGACCAGTTCGGGCAGCTCGGCGACGGCGGCGCGCTCCAGGGCGCTCCGGCAATCCACCAGGGCGCGGCGGTGGCGCGCGCGGGTGACGGCGGGCGCCGCCGTGGCCGCGCCGAGGCGAGCGGCGACCTCGCGCTCCAGGGCGGCCAGCAGCTGGTCCAGGCCGCTGCCGCCAGTCGCCGAGATGACGAAGGGCGGCCGGTCGCCCAGCGCCGGCAATTCAGCGGCCGCCACCCCGACCGGCCTCAGGTCGCACTTGTTGAGCACCACCAGGGTGTCGCGGTCGAGCAGCGCCAGGGTGCCGGCGTCGAGCTCGGGCCAGGTGGTGATGTCGAACACCGCCAGCTTGAGGTCTGCCGCCTGGGCCCGCTGGCGGGCCCGGCGCATGCCCTCCAGCTCGACCGCGTCGCCGGCCGGCCCGACCAGCTCGCGCAGGCCCGCCGTGTCGGCCAGGGTCAATGGGTAGCCGGCCAGGTCGAGATGCACCTCGACCACGTCGCGGGTGGTGCCGGCGGCGGCCGAGACGATGGCGGCGTCGCGCCGGGCGAGCGCGTTCAGCAGGCTCGACTTGCCGCTGTTGGGCGGGCCGACGATGGCGACCTGCAGACCGTCGCGCAGGCGCTCGCCCCGGCGCCGGTCGGCTAGGTGGCCGGCGATCTCCTCGGCCAAGGCCGTGGCCTCACCGCGGATGCCGGCGGTGACCGCCGCCGGCAGGTCCTCCTCGGGGAAGTCGATCGCCGCCTCCATGTGGGCGAGGGCCGGGAGCAGGCGAGCCCGCCAGCCCTCGGTCAGGCGCGACAGGGCGCCGGCCATCTGGCTGAGCGCCTGGCGCCGCTGGGCCTCGGTCTCGGCGTCGATCAGGTCGGCCAGGCCTTCGACCTCGCTGAGGTCCAGCTTGCCGTTGTCGAAGGCGCGGCGAGTGAACTCGCCGGCCTCGGCCGGGCGCAGGCCGGGCCGGCGCGCCAGGGCCTCGACCGCCGCGGCGACCACGGCGCGGCCGCCGTGCAGGTGCAACTCCGCCATGTCCTCGCCGGTGAAGCTGGCCGGGCCGGGAAACCATAGCACCAGGGCGCTGTCGATCGGCGCGCGCTCATCCGGGTCGGCCAGGCGGGTCAGCCGCGCGCGGCGCGGCGCCGGCAGGGGCTTGGCACCGAGCGCCTCGAGGGTGGCGCCGGCGGCCGGGCCGGAAAGCCGCAGCACGGCGATTCCGGCGCGGCCCGGCGGGGTCGACAGGGCGAAGATGGTGTCGCTGGGGCGGGTCATGCGGCCACTCACAAGGGATTCACCACGAAGACACCAAGACACGAAGGATTTCAATATGTTCTTTGTGACTTCGCGGCTTGGTGGTGAAAAAGCCGGCGCCGAAGCGGGGTCTCTGCCGCTGCAGGCGGCACCAGCCCTACGATGGCGCCTTGTCCTCGGGCTGCAGCATGAGGCGCGCGACCCGGCCGCCCTCGACTAGGTGCACCCGGATGATTTCGTCGACGTCCTCGGGGCTGTGGTAGCTGTACCAGACGCCTTCCGGGTAGATCACCATGGTCGGGCCGAGCTCGCAGCGGTCCAGGCAGCCGGCGATGTTGACCCGCACGTCGCTCAGGCCCAGCTCCTTGGCACGCGCTTTCATGTAGTTGCGCAGGCGCACCGAGCCCTTGTCCTTGCAGCAGCCGCGCGGATGGCCGGCCGGCCGCTCGTTGGTGCAGCAGAAGACGTGCTTGCGGTAGTAGGGCGCCGGGTCGGCGCCGACGCCGCTGGCCTGTTGGTCGCTCATGAAATCCAAGTCCACATTCGGTTTGTGGTTGAGCCGCCGCTCTGCCGCAGCGCAATATGGCCAGACACTATACGCCGATCCGGCAAGTCGCAATGCCGCGTCGGCGCCATCGGACCGGGGTCGAAGGAGCCGCGTCGACGCATGCCTGAAAACCGCCTGGCGCTAGAAACCAGTCCCTACCTGCTGCAACACAAGGACAACCCTGTCGCGTGGTACGGCTGGGGCCCGGAGGCCTTCGAGGCGGCCAAGAGCGGCAATAAACCGATCCTGCTTTCGATCGGCTACGCGGCCTGTCACTGGTGCCACGTCATGGCCCACGAATCCTTCGAGGACGACGCCATCGCCGCGGTCATGAACGAGCTGTTCGTCAACATCAAGGTCGACCGCGAGGAGCGGCCCGACCTGGACACGATCTATCAATCGGCCCTGGCCCTGCTCGGCGAGCAGGGCGGCTGGCCCCTGACCATGTTCCTGACGCCGGACGGCGAGCCGTTCTGGGGCGGCACCTATTTTCCCTCGACGCCGCGCTACGGCCGGCCCGGGTTTACCCAGGTTCTGCGCGGCATCGCCTCGGCCTACAGCACCGACGCGGAGGCGGTCGCCAAGAATGTCGACGCGCTGCGCCAGGCGCTGGCCAAGCTGTCGCGCAACCAGAGCGGCGGCGCCATCGCGCTCACGGCCAACGACCAGGTCGCCGAACGCCTGCTGCATGAGATCGATCCGGTCAACGGCGGCATCGGCGGGGCGCCGAAGTTTCCCCAGCCGACAATCCTGAAGCTGCTGTGGCGGGCCTGGAAGCGCAGCGCCAAGCCGGCCTACCGCGAGGCCGTCGAGCTGACCCTGACGCGCATGTGCCAGGGCGGCATTTACGACCACCTGGGCGGCGGCTTCGCCCGTTACACGGTCGATCAGCGCTGGCTGGTGCCGCACTTTGAGAAGATGCTCTACGACAACGCCCAGTTGATCGACCTGTTGACCTGGGTCTGGCAGGACGGCGGCAACCCGCTCTTCGAGGCCCGGGTGCGCGAAACGGTCGACTGGCTGTTTCGCGAGATGATAGCCGAGGACGACGACGGCGGCCCGGCCGGCGCCTTCGCCGCCTCGCTGGACGCCGACAGCGAGGGCGAGGAGGGCAAGTTCTACGTCTGGAGCGAGGCGGAGATCGACCGGCGGCTGGGCGCGGCGGCGGCCGCTTTCAAGGCCGCCTACGACGTCACCCCGGGCGGCAACTGGGAAGGCAAGACGATCCTCAACCGGCTGCAGCGGCCCGAGCTGGGCGACGCGGCGGCGGAGGCGGCGCTGGCCGAATCGCGCAACCTGCTTCTGGCCGCCCGCGCCGAGCGCGTCAGGCCCGGCTGGGACGACAAGATCCTGGCCGACTGGAACGGCCTGATGATCGCGGCCCTGGCCAGGGCCGCGCCGGTGTTCGGCGAAGCGGGCTGGCTGACGGCGGCCGAAACCGCGTTTCGTTTCGTCACCGAAAAGATGACCCAGGACGGCCGCCTGAAGCACGCCTGGCGCCGCGGGCGCCTGAACCACCCGGCCACGCTGGACGACTACGCCAACCTGTGCGAGGCCGCGCTCGCGCTCGCCCAGGCGACCGGCGAGGCGACCTACATTGCCCAAGCCGAAGCCTGGACCGCCGTGCTCGAGCAGCACTATTGGGACGGCGAGTCCGGCGGCTATTTCATGACCGCCGACGATACCGAGCGCCTGATCGTGCGCACCAAGCCGATCCACGACAACGCGACCCCGGCCGGCAACGGCGTCATGGCGGGCGTGCTCGCAAAGCTGCACTACCTGACCGGCAAGACCGCCTACCGCGACAAGGCCGAAGCGGTGATCGCCGCCTTCTCGGGCGAGCTGCAACGCAACTTCTTCCCGCTCTCGACCCTGCTCAACGGCAACGAGATGCTGCTCTCGGCGCTGCAGATCGTGGTGATCGGCGAGCGCGGTTCCGAAGAGCTCGAGGCTTTGCTGAAGGCCACGCGCAGCCGGTCATTGCCGAATCAGCTGCTCGCCATCCTATCGCCCGGCGCCGATCTGCCGCCGGACCACCCGGCCCACGGCAAGGGTCAGGTCGACGGCAAGGCAACCGCCTATGTCTGCCACGGCCAAACCTGCTCCCTGCCGATCACCGGCCCGGACGAGCTGGCGCGCGCCCTGGCGGCCTGAAGGGGCGTAGCAATCGGTTCCATGGCGCGCTAAGCTCTCCGCCGAAGCGCGCGACACCTACAGGGAGCAGCCATGTCGTCTATCAGCTCTAGCGGCGGCGGGGTCGAGTTCGGCGCCTACATCGCCCTGCCGAAAAAGACCCCGGCCCCGGGCATCGTCGTCGCCCAGGAGATCTTCGGCGTCAACCAGGTCATGCGCGATGTCTGCGACTGGCTGGCGGGCCAGGGCTACGTCGCCGCCTGTCCGGACCTGTTCTGGCGCATTGAGCCGGGCATTCAGCTGACCGATCGGACCGAGGCCGAATGGGCCCGCGCCTTCGAGCTGTTCAACCTGTTCGACGTGGACAAGGGCATCGACGACATGAAGCTGACGCTGCAGCGCCTGCGCGAGCACGAGGCCTGCAACGGCAAGGCCGGCACGGTCGGCTACTGCCTGGGCGGCAAGATCGCCTTTCTGATGGCGACCCGTTCCTATGCCGACTGCAACGTAAGCTACTACGGCGTCGGCCTGGACGAGCTGCTGCCCGAGGCCTGGAAGATCACCAAGCCGCTGCTGCTGCACGTCGCCTCGAAGGACCGCTTCGTGCCGCCCGAGGCGCGGGACAAGATCAAGGCTGGGCTTGCCGGCCACGAAAAGGTCACGCTGCACGTCTACCAAGGCCAGGATCACGCCTTCGCCCGCGAGGGCGGCGAGCACTATGACAAGGCGGCCGCCGACCTGGCCAATTCCCGAACCCTCGCGTTCTTCAAGGAGCACCTCGGCACATGACACACGCGATCCGCATCCATCAGCCCGGCGGCCCGGAAGTCCTCACCTGGGACGAGGTCGAGGTCGGCGCACCGGGGCCGGGCGAAGTCCGCCTGGAACAGAGCGCCGTCGGCCTGAACTTCATCGACGTCTACCACCGCACCGGTCTCTACCCGCTGGCCGACATGCCGGCGGTGATCGGCATGGAGGGCGCGGGCCAGGTCGAGGCGGTCGGCGCCGGCGTCGACGACTTCAAGCCCGGAGACCGGGTCGCCTATGCCGGCCTGCCGCCCGGCGCCTATGCCGAGGCACGGCTGATCCCGGCCCACCGCCTGGTCAAGCTGCCGGACGCGATTTCCGACCGGCAGGCGGCGGCCATGATGCTTCAGGGCATGACGGTTCAGTACCTGATCCGCCGGACCTACCGGGTCGCCAAGGGCGATACGGTCCTGTTCCACGCCGCGGCCGGCGGGGTCGGCCTGATCGCCTGCCAGTGGCTGAAGCACCTGGGGGCGACGGTCATCGGCACGGTCGGTTCGGAAGAGAAGGCGGCTCTGGCCGAGGCCCACGGTTGCGAACACACGATTAACTATCGCCAGGAGAACTTCGTCGAACGGGTCCGCGAGATCACCGATGGCCAGGGCGTGCCGGTGGTCTACGATTCGATCGGCAAGGACACCTTCGAGGGTTCGCTCGATTGTCTCAGGCCGCTCGGCATGTTCGTCGGCTTCGGCAACGCGTCCGGTCCGGTGCCACCCTTCGACATGGGCGTCCTGGCGCGCAAGGGCTCGCTGTTCCTAACCCGCCCGACCCTGATGACCTATACGGCGGAGCGCGCCGACCTGGTGGCGACCGCCAACGAGCTGTTCGACGTGGTGCTGTCCGACGCGGTCAAGATCGAGATCAACCAGACCTATGCCCTGGCCGAAGCGGCGCAGGCCCACCGCGACCTGGAGAGCCGCAAGACGACCGGTTCGACCGTACTGCTGCCCTGAGCCGAGGACCGGCGGGCATCAGAGGGGTCCGCGGTACAAGCGACGCGTTCAATGCCGCGCCGGTCTTTAACCCGTGGCTAAGTTTTTTCGACCATAACTATCGAGCGGGACCATTCGGCGACCAACCACCTGGAATTCAAGGCCGGCATGCGCAAGACGGAACAGCTCCGCCATCAACACGCCGGCATCATGGACGTCGTTGTCACGATCTCCGATCACCTGACCGAAGCCACCCTGCTCGACCACATCCCCGACATTCTCGGTCACATGATCGACCTGTCCGGCAGGCTGAGGGCCCACCTGGCGGTCGAGGACAAGATGCTCTATCCGATGATGATCGCGGCAGACCATCCGCTGGCTTCCGACCGGGCCGCGGAGTACCAGGAGGAGATGCGCGGGCTGGCCGCCGATTTCGAAAGCTACATGTCGAAGTGGCGGTCCTTCACGGCAATCGAAGCGGATCCCAAGGGTTTCGTGACCGACACACGAGCGCTGTTCGAGGCCCTGTCCGACCGGATCGACCGAGAAAACAACCGACTCTACCCGCTGGCCGACGAGCTCTAGCCCGTGACCGGCCAAGCGGGGCGGCGCCCCTACTGGTTCATCGCGTCGAAGAACTCGGCGTTGGTCTTGTGCTGCTTCAGGCGTTCGACCAGGAAATCGACCGAGTCCGAGACACCCATGGGCATGAGGATGCGGCGCAGCACCCACATCTTCGAGAGCGTGCCCTTGTCGACCAGCAGCTCCTCCTTGCGGGTGCCGGACTTGCCGATATCCATTGCCGGCCAGGTCCGCTTGTCGGCCAGCTTGCGGTCGAGCACGATTTCGGAGTTGCCGGTACCCTTGAACTCCTCGAAGATCACCTCGTCCATGCGGCTGCCGGTGTCGATCAGCGCGGTCGCGATGATGGTCAGCGAGCCGCCTTCCTCGATGTTGCGCGCCGCGCCGAAGAAGCGTTTCGGCCGCTGTAGCGCGTTGGCGTCGACGCCACCGGTCAGCACCTTGCCGGAGCTCGGCACGACGGTGTTGTAGGCCCGTGCCAGCCGGGTGATGGAGTCAAGCAGGATCACCACGTCCTTCTTGTGCTCGACCAGGCGCTTGGCCTTCTCGATCACCATTTCCGCCACCTGGACGTGGCGCGTGGCCGGTTCGTCGAAGGTCGAGCTGACCACCTCGCCCTTGACCGAGCGGTCCATGTCGGTGACCTCCTCGGGCCGCTCGTCGATCAAAAGAACCAGCAGATAGACTTCCGGATGGTTCTCGGCGATCGAGTTGGCCACGTTCTGCAGGATCATGGTCTTGCCGGTGCGCGGCGGCGCGACGATCAAGGCGCGCTGGCCCTTGCCGATCGGCGCCACCAGGTCGATCACCCGGGGCGTCATGTCCTTGATCGTCGGGTCTTCGACCTCGAGCTTGATCTTCTCGTCGGGGTAAAGCGGGGTCAGGTTGTCGAAGTTGATGCGGTGGCGGGTCTTCTCCGGCGGGTCGAAGTTGATCTCGTTGACCTTGAGCAGGGCGAAATAGCGTTCGCCGTCCTTCGGCGAGCGGATCTGGCCTTCCACCGTGTCGCCGGTGCGCAGGCCGAAGCGGCGCACCTGGCTCGGACTGACGTAGATGTCGTCGGGCCCCGGCAGGTAGTTGGCCTCCGGGGAGCGCAGGAAGCCGAAGCCGTCCTGCAGCACCTCTAGGACGCCGGCCCCGTAGATCGCCACGTCGTTGTCGGCCAGCTGCTTGAGGATCGCGAACATCATGTCTTGCTTGCGCAGGGTGCTGGCGTTCTCGATCTCCAGTTCCTCGGCAAAGGCCAGAAGGTCCGCCGGGTTCTTGGTTTTCAGTTCTTGGAGGTTCATGGGTTCTGCCGGTGTGAGGTCGGCCGCCTGGAAAGGGACCGTGTTTCGGAGGGCTGGGGCCGCGGTGCGCGCGGTATCTATATCGGCGAGGCCGCCCGGATGTTCGGAAGGAATTTGGGAGATAAGCAACCGGACGGCGGTTCGAAGGTCCGCTTTAGGGCTAATTTGGGGAGCGCCGCGCGCGACGGCAAGCAGGAGATTTCAAAAAAGTGGTTAGCCGACCGCAAGCCGCTTGTCAAGCTGGCTTGGCGGACACCTCAGAAAGGCCGTATCACCGCCAGTATGACGATGACAATCATCAGGACCGTCGGCACCTCGTTCATCCAACGGTAGAACTTGGCAGTGTGGCGGTTCTGGTCGGCGGCGAAATGGCGGCGCCAGCGCGCATAGTAGCCGTGGACCGTGCTCAACAGGACCAACATGGCCAGCTTGCCGTGAAACCAGCCCTCGGTCCAGACATCCAGGTGTGCGGCCAGCAGCAGGCCGAGGACCCAAGCGGCGATCATCGCCGGGTTTATGATCGCGCGCAGCAGGCGGCGCTCCATGACCTTGAAAGTCTCGGACTGGACCGATCCCGGCTCGGCCGCGCAGTGGTAGACGTAGAGCCGCGGCAGATAGAGCATGCCGGCCATCCAGGCGATCACCGAGATGATGTGCAAGGCCTTGACCCAAAGATAGCCCGCGTCGAGAAATCCGGCCATCGTCCCTACCTCGCCCGCTGCGCACAGCGGCCCCACTCGGCCGGGCAGAACCGTCCGCCGCCGTGCGCGCAGAGCGGCAGGTCGCCGGCCAGGCAGTCGCGCACCAAGCCGGCCAGACCCTCAATGAAAGCGTCTTCGGTGCCGACGGTCGCGACCCGCAGATACAGCGGTACACCGGCCTGCTCGGCCAGATCTCGGTATTCGATGTCGAGCTCGACCAGGGTCTCGGAATGCTCCGACACGAAGGCGATCGGCAGCAGTACGACCGGTACGCCGTCGCGCCCGGCGCGCGCGATCTCGTCGTCGGTCGAAGGCCCGATCCATTCCAGGGGGCCGACCCGGCTCTGATAGCAGACCGACCAGTCCAGATCGGCCTGACCCAGGGCCTCGATCACCGCCGCGGCGCTTTGCTCGACCTGCCACTGGTAGGGATCGCCGCGCTGGATGATCTTCTTCGGCAGGCCGTGGGCGGAAAACAGCAGGCGCGGCTTGCCGCGCGCCGAGGCCTCGGCCAGCGCCGGGCGCAGAAGACCGGCGGCGGCCGTGACGAAGCCCGGCTCCGTCGGGTAACAGCAGACCGTGGTTGCCGGCGCCGTCAGTCCCGCCTTGGCCGCGCTGCGTTGCCAAAGCTCGATCGAGGAGCCGCTGGTGGTGGTCGAATACTGCGGATAAAGCGGCAACAGAACCATCCGCTCGGGCCCATAGGCGGCGACCGCGGCGACGGTCTCCTCGGTCAAGGGATGCCAGTAGCGCATGGCGATGAAAACCCGCACCTGGCCCAGATCGTCCAGTGCTCCCTGCAGCGCCCGAGCCTGGGCCTCGGTGTTCGGCAGCAGCGGCGAGCCGCCGCCCATGTTAGCGTAGATCTTCCGCGCCACCGGCGCCCGCCGGGCCGAGATGAACCTGGCCAGGGCCCAACGCATCGGCTGCGGCACACCGATGATCGCCGGATCGTTGAACAGGTTGAACAGGAACGGCCGGACCGCCTCCGGCCGGTCCGGTCCCCCGAGGTTGAACAGCACCACTGCGGTCTTGGCCATCACTTGTCCGCTTGTCCCCACACCGCCCGTGCCCTGTCACGCCCGCCAGTCGCGCACCAACGCGACCAGGTCGGCGACGTGTCGCGGATCCGCCTCGGGGATGATACCGGCGCCCAGATTGAAGACAAAGCGACCGCGGCCCAGGGTCTCGAGAATATCGAGCGCACTCAGTCGCAGGGCCTCCCCGCCGGTGACCAGCAGGACCGGGTCGAGGCTGCCCTGGACGGCCACCTTGCTCTGCACCTCGTCCCGCGCCCAGGCCAGCGGCACCGTGGTGTCGAGCGAAAGGGCATTCGCGCCCGACTCCAGCGCGAAATCCCGGTACAGTAACCCGGCGCCCCGCGGAAACAGGATAATCGGCACGCTCGGATGCCGCTGCTTGACGCGCCGCACGATCTCCGCCGCCGGCGCCAGGCACCAACGCCGCAGCGCCTGCTCCGGCAACGCGCCCGCCCAGGAATCGAACAGCTGCAGTGCCTCGGCCCCGGCCTCGACCTGGGCCGAGAGGTAGCGTACCGTCGCCTCGACCAGCAGATCGATCAGCCGCTGAAACCCCTCGGGGTCGCCATAGGCCCAAGCCTTCGCCTTGGCGAAGTCGCGCGACCCGCCGCCCTCGACCATGTAGCTGGCGACGGTCCAGGGCGCGCCGGCAAAACCGATCAGCGCCGTCGTGTCGTCCAGCTTCCGCGCGATCCCCATCACTGCCTGGTAGACCGGTTCCAGCACCCGCTCGAAACCGTCGAACGACAGGCGGTCGAGTTGCTCGACCCTGGTCACCGGCTCGAGCCGGGGGCCGACGCCCTCTTCGAACCAGACCTTCTGGCCCAGCGCGTCGGGCACCACCATGATATCGGAAAAGAGAATGGCCGCATCGAAGCCGAAACGCCGGATCGGCTGAAGGGTGACTTCGATCGCGAGTTCAGGATTATAACAGAGATCGAGGAAGCTGCCGGCCCGAGCCCGCGTCGCCCGGTATTCCGGCAGATAGCGCCCGGCCTGGCGCATCAGCCAAATCGGCGGCCGGGTCAAGGTGTCGCCGGCAAGCGCTTGCAGGAACGGTTTTTCGGTGGCCTTGCCGACGGCCGTATTGAGCGCTTCGTTCAATCCCCTCCCTCCTTAACTAACTAGAATCTTTAATAAGAAAAGATTGTGATTGTAGTAGTACCTGTGAGTTTCGGGGATTGACGAGAGGCCCACGGAGTTTTCCCATGGCCGCGGCGGCATGGCACCTTGTAGCGCTTCCTGTGCGCGGTTCCTAGCATAGATTCGGTTAGGACTGGTCGACACGCCGACTTGCGCTTGTCCTTTAAGCGAAGGATAACGGGGAAAACCTCTGGCGATATCCGAACGGTTCTAGGTTGTCCCCGACAACTTAGGACCGGCGGCCCGAGGCGGAAAGCCCGAGGCGAGCGAAAGCGAGACGGTGCGTACTTTTTTGAAGGCGGGGGAGCGACCCCTGGTTATCCCCGGCTTTCGGTACTTGTTAGACTGCGGACGGATCTAGATGACCGCCTATCACATGCACTTGGTATCGGACGCCACCGGCGAGACCATCAACTCAGTGGCGCGGGCCTGTCTGGTCCAATTCGCCGGAGTCGAGCCGATCGAGCACGTTTGGACCCTGATCCGCACCAAGGGACAGATGGAGAAGGTCTTGAAGGGCATCGAACGGGATCCCGGCCCGGTGCTCTTCACCATTGTCAACGACGAACTCAGAAACGTTCTGATGAAAGACTGCCAGCGCCAGGGGGTGCCGTGCATCCCGGTGCTCGATCCGGTGATCCATGCGCTGGCCGCCTATCTGAAGGTGGAGATCAGCGGCCGGCCGGGCCTGCAGCATGCGCTGGACGCCGAATACTTCCACCGGATCGACGCCATGAACTATGCCATGTCGCACGATGACGGACAGGCCGGCGCCGACCTGGATCAGGCGGATGTGGTCCTGGTCGGGGTGTCGCGCACCTCCAAGACCCCGACCTGCATCTATCTCGCCAACCGCGGCATCAAGGCGGCCAATGTGCCGGTGGTACCCGGCTGCCCGCTGCCGCCGGAGCTGCTTAAGCTGTCCCACCCCCTGATCGTGGGCCTGACCAAGGACCCGGCCCGTTTGGTCCAGCTTCGCCGCAACCGTCTGAGGATGATTTCCGAAACCGGCGAGGAGACCGACTACACGGATTTGGAAAGCGTCCGCGAGGAGGTGGCGCTCGCCCGCAAGCTGTGCAGCAAGCACGGCTGGCCGGTGATCGACGTCACCCGGCGCTCGATCGAGGAGACCGCGGCGACGATCATGAACTTCTATGCCCGGCACACCGCTCCCGATGCGCAATGACAGTGCGCCCGTGACCGCGGCGCGCAAGACGCCACGAATTGCCCCGCCCGATCCGGCGGCGCCGCCGGTCGTGCTCGCCTCGGCCAGTCCGTCGCGGCGCTGGCTGCTCGACAACGCCGGCCTGGTTTTTGCCAACGAGGCGGCGCAGATCGACGAGCGCGCGGTCAAGGCCGCGCTGGCCGCCGACGGCGCCGATGCCGGCCAGGTCGCCGAAACCTTGGCCGAGCTCAAGGCGCAGCGTGTCGCCCGGCACCATCCGGGCGGACTGGTGATCGGCGCCGACCAGATGCTGGAGTGCAACGGCGTGTGGTTCGACAAGCCCGCCGATCTCGATCACGCCGCCGCCCACCTGCGCGCGCTGGGCGGTCGAACGCACGAACTGATCTCCGCCGTCTGCGTGGTCCGTGACGGCACCCGTCTCTGGCACCACACGGACCGGGCCCGCCTGACCATGCGACCGCTCGACGACGACTTCATCGCCGCCTATCTTGCCGCGCTCGGCGAGGCTGCCCTGACCTCGGTCGGCGCCTATCAGCTCGAGGGCCTGGGCGCGCAGCTGTTCAGCCGGGTCGAAGGCGACTACTTCACGGTTCTCGGGCTGCCGCTTCTGCCCTTGCTGGACTTCCTGCGCAACCACGGGGTCGTCGCGACATGATGCCGAGCGGCGAGACGAAACTCGCCGGCGTCATGGGCTGGCCGGTGGCACACTCCAAATCGCCGCGCCTGCACGGCTTCTGGCTCAGACAGCACGCCATCGACGGCGCCTATCTGCCTCTGCCGGTGCGCCCCGAGGCCTTCGCGGCGGCCTTGCGGTCGCTCGCCGATCTGGGGTTCCGCGGCGTCAACGTGACGGTGCCGCACAAGACCGCGGCGCTGGCGGTCTGCTCGCAGATCGACGATGTGGCGCGGCGGATCGGCGCGGTCAACACCATCGTGATGAGCGACGGACGGATCGCCGGCTCCAACTCCGATGCCTTCGGATTCCTGGAAAACCTGCGCGCCGGCGCGCCGGCCTGGCGGGCCGGGGCAGCGCCGGCGGTGGTTCTGGGCGCCGGCGGCGCGGCGCGGGCGGTGGTCGCCGCGCTCGGCGATGCCGGCGCGCCGGAGATTCGCCTGCTCAACCGCACCCGGTCGCGCGCCGAGGCCCTGGCGAAGGATCTGGGCGGACCCATCCAGGTCGCCGACTGGTCCGATCGCCACGACCTCTTGGCCGAGGCGGGCCTGCTGGTCAACACCACCAGTCTGGGCATGGCCGGTCAGCCGCCGCTTGAGCTCGATCTCGCTGCGCTGCCGATTGCCGCGCTGGTCACCGACGCGGTCTATGCGCCGCTCGAAACGGATTTGCTTGCCGAGGCCCGCGCCAGGGGCAACCCGTTGGTCGACGGCCTCGGCATGCTCTTGCATCAGGCGCGGCCGGGCTTCGAGGCCTGGTTCGGCGTGGCGCCGCAGGTCACGCCCGAGCTGCGCGCCTTCGTGCTCGCCGATTGAAGCGGCGACCGGGGCGATGGTCATTCTTGGTCTCACCGGCTCGATCGGCATGGGCAAGACGACCGCCGCGAAAATATTCCGCCGTCTGGGCGTGCCGGTGCACGACGCCGATGCCGCCGTGCACCGCCTGCTTGGTCCGGGGGGTGACGCCGTGGCCCAGGTGGAGGCCGCTTTTCCCGGAGTCGTGAGGCAGGGCGCGGTCGACCGGCAGGAGCTCGGCCGCCGGGTGTTCGGCGATCCGGCGGCGTTGGCGCGTCTGGAGGCGTTGCTTCATCCCCGGGTGCGCCGTGCGGCGCTCGACTTCCTCAAGCGTCACGCGCAGCGGCGGCAAAAGCTGGTGGTGCTGGATATTCCCCTGTTGTTCGAGACCGGCGGCGACAGTCTGTGCGACGCGACCGTGGTGGTCAGCGCCCCGCGGGCCGTGCAGGAGTCGCGCGTGCTGTCCCGCCCCGGCATGACGCGGCAACGGTTGCGGGCGATCCTGGCGCAGCAGATGAGCGATCGGGAGAAACGCCGCCGGGCGGACTTCGTGGTCCGGACCGGCCGGGGCAAGCACGATACCTTGCGCAGTGTGGCCGCGATCGTCAGACTGGCGCGCACCTGGCAGGGCCGCCACTGGCCGCCGCAGGGGTCCAGACAACGCCACGGGAAACGACATGCGTGAAATCGTTCTGGATACCGAAACCACCGGTCTGGATCCGGCGGCCGGGCACCGCCTGGTCGAGATCGCCTGCCTCGAGCTGGTCAACCGGGTGCCGACCGGCAACTGGTTTCAGAAGTACGTCAACCCGGAGCGCGACATGCCGGAGGAGGCCTTCAAGATCCATGGCCTCAGCCAGGATTTTCTGGCCGGCCATCCGCTCTTCGCGGAAATCGCCGACGAGTTCCTCGGATTCATCGACCGGTCGCCGTTGGTCATTCACAACGCCGAATTCGATATGCGGTTCGTCAACGCGGAGCTGCATCTGGCTGGACGCGCGCCGCTCGAAAGCGGCCGGGTGGTGGACACGCTCGCCATCGCGCGCCAGCGTTTTCCCGGCGCGCAGGCCAACCTCGATGCCCTGTGCCGGCGGTTCGCGATCGACAACTCGGCGCGCACCCTGCACGGCGCGCTGCTCGACTGCGAGCTGCTCGCCGAAATCTACCTGGAACTCAGCGGCGGCCGACAGCAGGGCCTGGACCTGGCGCACAACCGGCGGGCCGACAGCCGCTCGGCCCGGCGCACGCGCCAGCGGCGCGATCCCCGGCCACACGAGCCGACGCCCGAAGAGCGCGAGGCCCATGCCGCCCTGGTGGCGAAGCTGCAGGACCCGATCTGGCGCAAATAGAACGGTGCCTGCTCAAGCGCTGCCGGTTTCGGCCAGCCGCGCGTCGGCCTCCTGCCGGCTGCGGTAGAGGTCTTCGAAATCGATCGGATTGATCAGCAGAGGCGGAAAGCCGCCGTCGCGCGTCATGTCGCCGATCACCGCGCGGGCGAAGGGGAACAGCAGGCGCGGCACTTCGGTCACCAGCAAGCGGTCGCCGTCTGCTTCGGAGACGCCCTCGCCGACGGTCGCCAAGCCGGCAAAATCGAGCTCCAAGAGAAAAGCCGTCTGGTCCCCGACCTTGGCGCTGACCTGCAGTTCGAGGACGACCTCGCTGAGCCGGTCCTGCAGATGATTGACGTCGACGTTGATCGTGATGTCGATGTTGGGGCCCTTTTGCAGCTCGCCGTAGATCAGCGGCGCGTTGGGATTCTCGAAGGACAGGTCCTTGATGTAGTGGGTATTGACCAGCAGCTGTCCGGCCGTTGCGCCGCCTGCCTGATCCGAACCGAACTCTTCCGCCATCTCACCCTCCTGCCCGTTGCGGCGCAGTGGCTATCACGGATGGCCGCCCCGTACAACCGGAGTCGGCCCGCTATGGCGCCGCATCGGGTCGGCCCAGGTCGAAGCTAAGGACCGTCGCGTTGGCCACCTCTTGGCCGGTCAGGCCGCGGATGAAGCCCCAGTGGGTGACGATCAGGACGTAGCGCCAGTCGTCGACCTCGGCCATCGTGGCGCGAAAGCTGTTGCAGCGCGCCAAAAGCTCGGCCTCGGTCTCGCGCTCGGGCCACCAGCGCTCGGGCAGGTCGCCGAAATCGAAGGCCGGCCAGCGGCCACTCAGCTGCGAGCGGGGCGAGCCGATATCGCAGGTGAAATGCGCCTGCTCGCGCACCAGCGGCTCGATGGTCACCGGCAGGTCCAGCTTTTCGAGGATGATCTCGGTGGTCTCCAGGGTACGGGTGTAGGGACTCGCCAGGATCCGCCGGATGTCGTGCCGCGCCAGTACCTCGCGGGCCGCGCGCGCTTGTTCTATGCCAGTCTCGGTCAAACCGGCGTCGACGATGCCCGGGTCCTGGCGGGTGGCGCCGAAGTGCAGGTTGAAATGGGATTGGGCGTGGCGCACCAGAATCATCAGGGTAGCCTCTACGGCTGATTGCCGCTCTTGTTGTCTTGTTCGGTGACGTCTCGGTAGTCGCCGTCGATCACTCCGTCGCCCGGCCGGCGATGGTAGACCTCCTTGCCGTCGACGAACACCCGGGTCTCGGCTGAAGCGGCGATCCGCCGGCCGATGACACGCCGCAGGACCTCGCGCAAGGCCGGCACGAACAACAGCGCGCCGATGGCGTCGGTGACGAACCCGGGCACCAGAAGCAGGACCCCGGCCAACAGCAGGCAGACCCCGTCGAACAACTCGCGCGCCGGCATGACGCCCCGGTCTATTTGCGACCGGGCGCGCCTCAGCGTCGCCAGACCCTGGGCGCGCAGCTGCCAGGTTCCGAGCAGCGCCGTGACGACGATCAGGATCAATGTCGGCCACAGCCCGATGGCGCCGCCGACCTGGATGAAGACCGCGATCTCGATCAACGGGCCGAGGATCAGGGCGAGAAGAATGATGATAGCCATGCCTGCTCTTTCTTTTTCTTTACCGGTTCCTTATGTACTGTGAGTAAGGTTGACATGGCAGGTGGCCCGTCCAACCTTTACCGATCGTGGTTGTGCGGACCTCATAACCGGAAAGCCGGTGATAGGTCCAGCGGCTGCAAAACGACAAGCGGCCCGGAATCTGCTAGTTTCGGTCCGAAGACGACAGCTCGACACGGTCATAGATGTATGGGTAACGGCTTCCAATTTCTCGACATAATTTTGCTCGCGGCCATTGCCGGGTTCTTGATTCTGCGTTTGCGCAGCGTTCTGGGCCGGCGTACGGGCCACGAACAACCGCCGCAGCGCTATGATCCCTTTGCCAAGGACAAGGCCAAGGCCGAGGAATCGGGCGACGACAAGGTGGTCCACCTGCCCGACCGCACTCAAGCGACCGAGGAAGCCGGCCAAGAGGAGCCGGCCGAGCCCGCTTTGGACCAGACCGCGGATGCCGACACACCGCTTGCCGCCGGAATCACGCAGATCAAGCTGGCCGATCGCGATTTCGACGAGAATGGCTTCCTGTCCGGCGCCAAGATGGCCTTCGAGATGGTGATCGGCGCCTTTTCCCAGGGCGATTCCAGAGCCTTGCGCCCGCTCTTGAGCAACGACGTCTACGAGGATTTCGCCGGCGCCATCAAGGCCCGTGACGAAGCCAAGGAAACCCTCGAGACGACGCTGGTCGGCATCAGCCAGGCCGAACTCATCGAGGCGGAACTGCAGGGCAAGACGGCTTTCGTCACGGTCAAGTTCGTTTCCGAACAGATCAACGTGACGCGCGATGCCGCCGGCGAGGTGGTCGATGGCGACCCGAACACCGTGACCACGATCACCGACATCTGGACCTTTGCGCGCAACACGCGGAGCCGCGACCCGAACTGGACTCTGGTCGCGACCCGCAGTTCGAACTGATTGTCTTCGACCACACAATTGGCCCCGCGATGCCGCGCCAAGGCGATATTTCCAGTCTCCGATCCCTAGGCCTGGCGCTCGTGGCCATCGCGGCCTTGCTGCTGGCGGCCTGCGAAAAGAAGCCGAAAGAGCCGCCGGTCGCGCCGGCGGCGCGCATGTTGCTGGACGAAACCGTCTTCGTCGATCTGCCGGGCTGGGCCGACGATCGCCTGGGCGAGGCGTTGCCGGCGATCCGCCGGTCCTGCGCCCTCTTGATCGCACAACCGGACGACCGGGCTGTCGGACCCGACCGCTTGGCCGGGAGCGTGGCCGATTGGCGCGCGCCTTGTGCCGCGATCGGGCGGCTTTCGGGCGACGATGAATCGCTGCGCGCCACGCTGCAGGCGCTCTTCGTGCCCTTCAAGGTGATCGATGCGACCGGCCAGGACGGCCTCTTCACGGGCTACTACGAGGCCGAATTGCGCGGCGCCTGGGGCCCGGTCGACGGCTACCGCTGGCCGCTGTACGGCGTGCCGGACGATCTGGTTTCGGTCGATCTCGGCCGCTTTCGCGCCGACCTCCAAGGCGAACGGATCTATGGCCGGGTCGACGGCTCGTCCCTCGTGCCCTACTACAGCCGGTTCGATATCGACAAGGGCGTGCTGGCCGACCGCAACCTGGAACTCTTGTGGGTCAACGATCCGGTCGACGCCTTTTTCCTGCACGTCCAGGGCTCGGGCCGCGTCGCCTTGCCCGACGGCTCGGTCGTGCGGGTCGGCTTCGCCGGCTCCAACGGCCTGGACTTCGTCGGCATCGGGCGCGAGTTGATCGACGATGGCAAGGTGTCCGGGGCCAATGCCTCGATGCAGGGCATCCGCGCGTGGCTGCGCGCCAACCCGGCACAGGCAGCCAGCATCTTGCAGCGCAACCCGCGTTATATCTTCTTCCGCAAGATCGACGGCGATGGCCCGATTGGCGCCCAGGGTGTGGCGCTGACCCCGGGCCGCAGCCTGGCGGTCGACCCGGCCTTCCTGCCGCTCGGCGCGCCCATCTGGCTCGATACCACCTGGCCGGCGAGCGAGCGGCCGTTGCGCCGTCTGATGGTCGCCCAGGACACCGGCAACGCGATCAAGGGGCCGATCCGCGGCGATTTCTTCTGGGGCTTCGGCGAGCCCGCCCTGGCCGAGGCCGGGCGCATGAAGCAGCACGGCAACTACTATCTGCTGCTGCCCAAGACGGTTGCCGAACGCCGGCGCACGACGAGCTGAACACCGGCCGACGCCGCCTTGCAATTTACCGGGTCGCGCCGCATGCTTGAGCCGCTTCAAGGGAAGGGGTGCGGATGTCGGACAAGCGGCCCAGGGTCGGGCTCTTCGTCACCTGTCTGGTCGATATGATGCGGCCGAGCGTCGGTTTCGCGGCGGTCAAGCTGCTGGAGGAGGCCGGCTGCGCGGTCGAGGTGCCGCGCGCCCAGTCCTGTTGCGGCCAGCCGGCCTACAACTCCGGCGACCGGGCCGATACGGCGGCGATCGCGGCCAACACCATCGCGGCTTTCGAAGGCTACGACTATGTCGTGGCGCCTTCGGGCTCCTGCGCCGCCATGCTGAAGGAGCACTACCCGGGCCTGTTCGAAAACGATTTGGTCCTGAAACAAAAGGCCGTGGACCTGGCCGGGCGGACTTACGAGCTGATCTCCTTCCTGGCCGACGTGCGCGGGGTCACCAAGGTCCAGGCGCGCCACGACGGCAGGGTGACCTATCACGACTCCTGCTCGGGCCTGCGCGAGTTGGGCGTCAAGGCACAGCCGCGGGCGTTGCTCGGCAGCGTCGAGGGCTTGACTCTGTCCGAGATGGCCGACGCCGAGGTCTGCTGCGGCTTCGGCGGCACCTTCTGCGTCAAGTATCCGGACATTTCCAACACCATGGTGAGCGAAAAGGCCAAGGTCATCGAGGCCAGCGGCGCCGACACCTTGCTGGCCGGCGACCTGGGTTGCCTGATGAACATGGCCGGCAAGCTGAAACGCCAGGGCTCGCGTGTCCGGGTGCGCCACGTCGCCGAGGTGCTGGCCGGCCTGACCGACCAGCCGGCCATCGGCGAAGGCACCGAGGGCTGAGCCATGGAGTCGACCGCCCACGCCTTCAAGGACAACGCCCGCGCCGCCATCGCCGACCCGCAGCTAAGGCGGGCCTTGTCCCACGTCAAGGAAGGCTTCATCGGCAAGCGGGCCAAGGCGGCCGCGCGCCTGCCGGAGTTCGAGGCGCTGCGCGACCAGGCGCGCGACATCAAGAACCATACGCTCGAACACCTCGACCTCTATCTTGAGCGCTACGAGCGCAAGGTGATCGAAGCCGGCGGCCAGGTGCACTGGTGCCCGACCGCCGAGGACGCGCGCCAGGCGGTGCTGGATATCTGCCGTTCGGCCGGGGCGCGCACGGTGACCAAGGGCAAATCGATGATCGCCGAAGAGATCGCGCTCAACGATTACCTGGAAGCCAACGGCATCACGCCGGTCGAGACCGACCTGGGCGAATACATCATCCAGCTGCGCCACGAGCCGCCGAGCCACATCATCGCGCCGGCGGTCCATCTGACCAAGGACCTGGTCGAGGCCGATTTCCGCGCGCATCACAAGCAGTTCCCCGACGGACGGCCCTTGTCGGAGCCGCGCCAGCTGGTCAACGAGGCGCGCGAGGTGCTGCGCCAGAAGTACCTGGAAGCCGATGTCGGCATCACCGGCGCCAATTTCCTGATCGCCGAGACCGGCTCGTCGGTGATCGTCACCAACGAGGGCAACGGCGACCTGACCCAGGTCCTGCCCAAGGTGCACGTCGTGGTCGCCAGCCTGGAGAAGGTCGTGCCCACGTTGGAGGACGCGACCACCATCCTGCGCGTCCTGGCGCGCTCGGCCACGGGACAGGAGTTCTCGACCTACACCACCTTCTCGACCGGGCCGAAACGCGCCGAGGATCCCGACGGACCGGAGCAGTACCACGTGATCCTGCTCGACAACGGCCGTTCCAACATGCTCGGCAGCGAGTTCCAGGACATGCTGCGCTGCATCCGCTGCGGCGCCTGCATGAACCACTGCCCGGTCTATCACGCGGTCGGCGGCCACGCTTACGGCTGGGTCTACCCGGGGCCCATGGGCGCGGTGCTGACGCCCAGCCTGATCGGCGTCGAGGAGGCCGGCCACCTGCCCAACGCCTCGACCTTCTGCGGCCGCTGCGAAAGCGTCTGCCCGATGCGCATCCCGCTGCCCAAGATGATGCGTCACTGGCGCGAGCGCGAGTTCGAGCGGCACCTTTCGCCGACCGCCGTGCGCGTCGGCCTGGCGCTCTGGGCCTTCTTCGCC
Source organism: Kiloniellales bacterium (assembly GCA_041617155.1). GTDB lineage: Bacteria > Pseudomonadota > Alphaproteobacteria > Kiloniellales > JAKSDN01 > CAMYKD01. Next base: position 19,782 of record JBFJPL010000014.1, on the reverse strand, counting down.
AAGCGCCCGGGACTGTACCGCTTCATGACCGGAATGGCGGCGCCGATCCTGGCCGCGCTGGGCCGGCGCAAGGGCCGCTTCCGGCATCTGCCGCTGGCTGGCGGCTGGACCGGTCACCGCGACCTGCCGGCGCCCCAGGGCAAGACCTTCCAGCAGCTCTGGGCCGAACGCAAAGGCGCCCGACGGTGAGCGCGGCGCGTCAACAGATCCTGGACGCCGTGCGCCGCTCGGTCAGGCGGGGCGAAGGCGACGGCGCGGCGGCGGTCGAGGTGCGCCTCGAGCGGCACGAGCGCAACCTGGTTCCGGCGCGCGCCGACCTGCCGCCGGACCAGCGCGTCGATCTGTTCGAGACCATGGCGCGCGAACTCTCGGCCAGCGTCGCGCGGGTGGTCGCCCCGGCGGAGGTGCCGAAGGCGCTGGCCGATTTCCTGAAGGCGGAGAACCTGCCGGCCGAGCTCCGCATGGCCCCGGACCCGGAGCTGGAAGCGCTGCCGTGGCACGAGCAGCCCTTGCTCACGGTCACCAAGGGCGCCGCGCGCGAGCCGGACCCGGTGTCGGTGACCGGCGCGCTGGCCGGCATCGCCGAGACCGGCACCTTGATGCTGCATTCGGGCCCGGCCGGGCCGACCACGCTCAACTTCCTGCCGGAGACCCACGTGGTCGTGCTGCCGGCCGATCGGGTCGTGGCCAGCTACGAGGACGGCTGGGCCCTGCTGCGCGAGCGTTTCGGTGCGGGAACGATGCCGCGCACGGTCAACTTCATCACCGGCCCGTCGCGCACGGCGGACATCGAGCAGACCATCCAGCTCGGCGCCCACGGCCCGCGCCGCCTGCACATCATCCTGGTCGACGGCACCCTCGACCAATCGACGTAACCATGGCCGGCGATCGCAAGAAGCCGCCCCTGCCCGAGGAGGATCTGGCGCTCTGGCGGCATGTCGCCGGTTCCGCCAAACCTTTGCCCGGTCGGGCGTCCAAGAAGAAGAAACCAGCCGAGGCGGCCGCCGCCACGCCGCCGGCAAAGCCGCGTGCGCGCCCTGCGGAACCCGTGCCGGCCCGTCCCGAACTGACCCCCGGCGCCCAGGCCGATGTGGACAAGCGCACCGCCGACCGGCTGAAGCGGGGCAAGCTGCCGATCGAGGCGCGCCTCGATCTGCACGGCATGACCCAGGAGCAAGCGCAGGACGAGCTGACCGGCTTCCTGGCCCGGGCCCAGTCGTCCGGCAAGCGCTGCGTCCTGGTCATCACCGGCAAGGGGCCCGGGCGCGAGGGCGGCGTGCTGCGCCGCCATCTGCCCCAATGGCTCAACCTGCCGGCCAACCGGGCGCGCATCGTGGCCTTTTCCTCGGCCCAGCCGCGCGACGGCGGCCACGGCGCCGTCTACGTGCTGCTGAAACGTTTGCGCGATGGCTGACGAACCGCCGCCGAGGCGATAAACTGCTTCCAAGTTAATCGAATCGTGGGGAGGAAAGCATGCGGCTCGAAGGCTCTTGTCACTGCGGCGCGGTCAGGTTCTCGCTCGACTCCGCGACGCCTCATCCCTTCATGCACTGCTACTGCTCGATCTGCCGCAAGACGGCGGGCGGCGGCGGTTTTGCGATCAACCTGGGCGGCGACGCCGGGACGCTCCAGGTGACCGGCGAGAAGAACCTGAGCGTCTACCGCGCCCGGCGCGCCGCGGGCGAGGAGCCGAGTCCGGCCCGGCGTCACTTCTGCAAGCGCTGCGGCAGCGCGCTCTGGGCATTCGATCCGCGCTGGCCGGAGCTGATCCACCCCTTCGCCTCGGCGATCGACACGGCCCTGCCGGTACCGCCGGAGCGGGTGCACATCATGCTCGACCACAAGGCGCCCTGGGTCGAGGTCGCCGCGGGGGCAAAGGATTCCCACTACCCGGAATACCCCGAGGAATCGATCGCCGAGTGGCACGAGCGACGGGGTTTGACCACGCCATGACACCGTTCGGCGCGAAGCTGCGCGACCTGCGCCGGGCCCGCGACATCCAGGCCAAGGATATGGCCGCCGGCCTCGGCGTTTCGCCGGCCTATCTCTCGGCCCTGGAGCACGGCCGGCGCGGCCGGCCCAACCGGCGCTTCGTGCACCGGGTCTGCCAGTACCTCGGTATCATCTGGGATGACGCCGAAGAGCTGCAGCGCCTGGCCGACCTGTCGCACCCGCGCGTCACGGTCGACACCGCCGGCCTCTCGCCGGCGGCCACCGCGCTGGCCAACCGCCTGGCCGAGGAAATACATGAGCTGCCGGAGCCAGCGCTCGAGCGGATGCTGGCCTTGCTTGACGAAGGCTAGGACGTTATCCGATCTGACGGCAGCCTTCCCCTTCACCCTCCCATGGCTCCGCCGCGGGCCCCCTCCCTCTCGCCAAAGCTACGCGATGCACGCAGTGCGAAACCCGGGAAAAGGCGTCGCCGGCGGCGTCTTTTCGCCCTCTCCCGTCGGGAGAGGGAGGGCCCCGCGAAGCGGGAGGGTGAGGGCGGGTTGTTGGCTTGTGCCGGGTGGCGGAGCGGCACCTTGCTTGTCGGACCCCGCCATGACCACGCGCCCTCACCCTCCCACGGCTGCGCCGCGGGTCCCTCCATCTATCGTCGGGAGAGGGGCATTCGGCACGGCCCGCGGCGCGAAGGCGTTGCGGGTGGGTGACGGGCTTCGATTCCGTCAGATCGGATAACGCTCTACGAGCTCGTCACCATTACCCGGAAATGCTCCTAGAGGTGGGCGCTGGACCCCGTGGCGCGGCGGCGGTTTCTTTAGCGCAAGGGTCCAGGCGCCGGTTTCGCTTGCTTGACCGGCCTCGGCCCGAAGCCGAGCGGAACCGCAAGCACCGTCGCACCGGCGGCAAAACCGGCCGCCAGAAGAAACGCGTAGTGCAGGTCCAGGCTGCCGACCGCGCCGGCCAGAAGCGCGCCCAAGGCGCCAACCCCGTCCAGAACGGCGAAGACGAAGCCGAGCGTCGTGGCCTCCCGCTCGCCGGAGAACTCGACCGCCGCGGCCAGCACCGCCGATCGGATGCCGTAGAGCGCGCCGACCACCAGGACCAAGGCCAGGATGATGACGATCGGCGAGGTACTGGAGAACGCGGCGAAGCAGCCCAGCACGGCGACCAGGTTGCCCGAAACGAAAACCGGCTTTCGGCCGGACAGATCGGACAGCCGGCCGATCACCGGCTGGGCCAGCGCCCCGGCCAGCACCATCGCGGCGAAGGCGATACCGGTCTCTGCCGGCGAAAAGCCGTGGATCTGCTGGAGGAACAACGGCGCCATGGCGAGCACCGCCATCAGGGCCATGTTGTAGACGCTGATCATGGCGATCACGGCCAGGCCGCGCGGACCGCGCCAGGCATTGCAAAGCGTCCGGATGTCCGCGCGCGAGATGGCCCGGTGCGGCGAGCGCGGCACGCTGCCAGCGATGTGGAAGAAAGCCAGGCCCATGAGCGCTGCCGGCAGCGCCGAGATCTGCAGGGCGGCGCGCCAGTCGAAGGCGGCGAGCAGGAACCCGACGGATAGCGGCGCCAGCACCTCGGCGAAGGTACCGCCCATGGCGAAAATGCCGAGCGCGTGGGCGCGCCGCTTCGGCAGCGCCTGCACCAGGACCCCGGTGGCGATCGGATGCCAGGCGGCATCGCCCAGCCCGGCGACCGCGAGCAGCAGGGCGACCGTCCAGAACCCCGGCGCGAAGGAGGCGACGAAATAGCCGATCGCGACCCACCAGAAGGTGGCGAGCAGCAGCAGCCCGCGATTGGCGACGCGGTCGGCGATCAAGCCGGCCGGGAAGTAGGCGAGCGCCGCGCCGATGCTGACGACGGTGATCAGCAGGCCGACCTCGGCCGGCGACAGCGCCAGGCTGACGGCCATTGCCGGCGCGATCAGCCAGATCGTGCTGGGCGCCCAGTCGTTCGCCAAGTGGCCCAGCGAGAGGGAAACCAGAAGCTTTCCGTTGGCTGATGTTTCGCGCACGCAACCTGCTCCTCGAAGAAGAGAATGTTCGAGAGAAACAGCTAACGGTGTTTGATCGGCGCTGTCTATTGCGTACAAGGCCGGATGGCAGGCCGGTATCGCCCCAGACGCGCGTCATCCCATGCTTCGAGACGGCCCCTTCGCCGAGCTGCGCTCCCTTGCACCGCAAGCCTCACCATGAGGTGAGGCGTTGCATCCAGGCACCGGACCTCATCCTGAGAAGCGCGCAGCGCGTCTCGAAGGATGGGCCGAGGGCACCTTCGAAGCCGCTACAGGATAAACTTCGAGAGGTCCGAGTCCTTGGCCAGTTCGCCGACCCGCTCGCGGACCATCTCGGCGTCGATCTTGATGGTCTCGCCGCCGCGGTCGGTGGCGGTGAAGGAGATCTCGTCGAGCAGCTTCTCCATCACGGTGTGCAGGCGCCGGGCGCCGATGTTCTCGACGTTGGAATTGATCTCGGCGGCCAGGTCGGCGAGCGCGTCGACCGCCTCGTCGGTGAACTCCAAGGTGACGTTCTCGGTGCCGATCAACGCACGATACTGAAGAACCAGGCTGTTCTCCGGCTCGGTCAGGATGCGCCTGAAGTCGTCGCGCGTGAGCGCGTTCAGCTCAACCCGGATCGGCAGCCGGCCCTGCAGCTCGGGCAGCAGATCGGCCGGCTTGGCCAGGTGGAAGGCGCCCGAGGCGATGAACAGGATGTAGTCGGTCTTGACCGTGCCGTGCTTGGTGGCGACCGTCGTGCCCTCGATCAGTGGCAGCAGGTCGCGCTGCACGCCTTCGCGGCTGACATCGGCGCCGATGCGCTCCGAGCGGGCGGTGATCTTGTCGATCTCGTCGAGGAACACGATGCCGTTCTGCTCGACCGAGCCGATCGCTTCGGCGGTCACGGTCTCCTGGTCGAGCAGCTTGTCGCTCTCCTCGTTGATCAGCACCTCGAGCGCCTCGGAAACCGGCATGCGGCGCTTTTTGGTGCGGCCGCCGCCGAGCGCCTTGCCGAGCATCTCGTTCAGATTGATCATGCCCATGGAGGCGCCCGGCATGCCGGGGATATCCATGGTCGGCAGCTGCAGGCCGCCGCTATCGGCGACCTCGAGCTCGACCTCCCGGTCGTCCAGCTCGCCGGTGCGCAGGCGGCGCCGGAAGGCGATCCGGGTGTCGTCGCGCGCGTTTTCGCCGACCAGGGCGTCGATCAGGCGTTCCTCGGCGGCCAGCTCGGCCTTGGCTTTGACCTCCTTGCGCAGGCGCTCCTGGGTCATGTGGATGGCAATCTCGACCAGGTCGCGGACGATCTGCTCGACGTCGCGGCCGACGTAGCCGACCTCGGTGAACTTGGTCGCCTCGACCTTGACGAAGGGCGCTTGGGCGAGCTTGGCCAGACGCCGCGCGATCTCCGTCTTGCCGACGCCGGTCGGGCCGATCATCAGGATGTTCTTCGGCAGCACCTCTTCGCGCAGCTCTTCCGGCAGCTGCTGGCGGCGCCAGCGGTTGCGCAGCGCCACGGCGACGGCGCGCTTGGCGTCGTCCTGGCCGATGATGTAGCGGTCCAGTTCGGAGACGATCTCGCGCGGGCTGAAGGCGGCCGGTTCGCCGGCGCCTTGCGTGCGCGGCCCTTTACTCGGCAGAGATGCTTTCGACGACGACTGATTCATTGGTGTACACACAAATTCCAGCGGCAATGGTCATGGATTTTCGGGCAATCGCCTCGGCATCGAGATCATCGATGTCGATCAAGGCGCGCGCGGCGGCGAGCGCGTAGGGCCCGCCGGAGCCGATGCCGATCAAGCCGTCCTCCGGCTCCAGCACGTCGCCGGTTCCGGTCAGCACCAGCGAGGTGCCGTGGTCGGCGACCGCCATCATGGCTTCCAGGCGGCGCAGGTAACGGTCGGTGCGCCAGTCCTTGGCCAGCTCGACACAAGCCCGGGTCAGCTGCCCCGGATAGGTTTCCAGCTTGCCCTCCAGGCGCTCGAACAGGGTCATGGCGTCGGCCGTGGCGCCGGCGAAGCCGGCGATCACGTCGCCCTTGCCCAGGCGCCGCACCTTGCGGGCGTTCGACTTGATCACGGTCTGGCCCAGGCTGACCTGACCGTCGCCGGCGACAACCACCTGCGCACCCTTGCGGACCGACAGGATGGTGGTGCCGTGCCATTGGGGACTTTGCTGCTCCGACATGGAGAGACAGATGGGCCAAACCGCTCGCCGGTTCAAGACAAATGGCGGCGGCCCGGCGGCCGGATGCGGCCGGCTAGCGGTCTGAACAGACCACTAGCTCGCCAGCCGGCGATTTTTCACCACGGAGTCACGCACAAATCGCATACGGCACTTGCCGATCTCCGCGCCCCTGTGGCGATGTTCCTTTTTTCGCGCCTAATTCGGCTCGAAGGTGAACTTCTGCCCGCCGACCGCTGCCTCGAACATCAGGCCGCCCTTCGACATCGTGAAGACGGCGACGTTGCCGCTGTAGTCGGCGGCCGCGGTCGCGCCGTCGTTGATCGCCACGGCAGAGGCGTCGGCGGCGAGCGCGAAGTTGCCGGCCTTGAAGTTTTCGAGCGCGGCCTGGTCCTTGAAAAAGACGATCTGGCGGAAGGTCCTGCCGCCCAGCTGCACGCCGAGGTCGATCTTGGTCACCGAGCTCAGGCCGATCGCCCTGCCCCGCTCGAAGACCGTGCCCTCGCCATAGCTGGCACCCAGGCCGACCGCGCCCTTGCCGATTTTCGGGAAGACCGCGTAGCCCTGGGCTTCATTGAAAAAGGTGTGGAGCCGCGGTTCGGACTCCTTGAAGGCGGCGATGGTTTCCATCGCCTGCTGTTCGGCCGAGGGGTCCCAGCCCGGTTGGGCGCAGGCGCCTGCGGCGAACGCGAGAATCAGCACCGCAAACCGGCGCTTTGTGAAAAGCGTCATGACATCTCCATTTCTTACCCTCCGGGCCAAGCAGGCCCGCGGCAAAATTTTACTCGATTTGCCGCCGGCGGCCTGTGTGATTTGTGGGGTATGCCGTCAGAGGGTTGCAAACCGGGTCAGGCGGCGCGCGGCATCAGCGCCGACAGGTGGCTGCCCCGCTTGCGCAGGAAAGCCTCCAGGCGGGCAGGGTAGTCGGGCGCGACCGCGCCACGGACCGAGGGCCGTTCGGCCAGCAACTGCCGCCAGGCCGCGAGCTTCGGCCTGCCGGCGAGGATCGCGAAGTCGCCGATCCGCTCGAAGGCGTCGAAGTAGCGGAAGATCGGGCCATAAACCGCGTCGACCAAACTGAAGGCCTCTCCGGCGAACCAGGGGCCGGCGCCGAGTTCCGCCTCGACGCGCTTGAACTTGTCGGCCAGGGCGCTGGCCTTGGCCGCGAAGCTCGCTTCGTCCGGCGCGCCGTAAAAGCCGGCGATATCGTTCAGGACGGCAGAGCCGAATTCGATCCAGGCGCGGTGCCGGGCACGCGCCAGGGGGTCGCGCGGGTGCAGGGGCCTCGGTTGGGTTTCCTCCAGGTATTCCAGGATGACCGCGGATTCGAAGATCACCTCGTCGCCGACGCGCAGCAGCGGCACCTTGCCGAGCGGCGAGATCGTCTTGAACCAATCCGGCTTGTCCGCCAGGTCGATGGTGATCCGCTCGAACGGCACGCCCTTCTCGGCGAGCGCAATGGCCGCGCGCTGGACATAGGGACAGAGGTGATGGCTGACGAGCGTGAGGGGTTGTCCGGTCATGGCTGCGGCCTCCAGTGTCAAGTTGGGTTCACCCGTCTATATAAATGCAGTTGCATATAAATTCAACCTTGATGTAATTGCATACACCTTTAGGCTGGAAGCCACGATGGATGAACCGAGCGAAACCACGGTCCGCGCCTGGGCCCGCCTGGTGAAGGCAAGCCACGCGGTGCTCTCCGCCGTCGAGGCCGATCTGAAGGCGGCTGGCTTTCCGCCGCTCGCCTGGTATGACCTGCTGCTGGAGCTGGAGCGCGTGGGCGGCGAGGGGCTCCGGCCCTTCGAGCTGGAGCGCAGGACGCTGTTGGCGCAGTACAACCTTTCCCGGCTGGTCGAGCGCCTGGCCCAGGCGGGCTATCTGGAACGGCGGCCCTGTCCCGAAGACGGCCGGGGCAGCATCCTGGTCCTCACACGTGCCGGGCGCGCTCTGCTGCGCCGCATGTGGCCGGCCTATAGGGCGGCCATCGAGGACCACGTCGGCCGGCGCCTCTCGGAACGGGAGGCCGAACAGCTCGGCCGGTTGCTGGGCAAGCTGGTCGGCCAGGCCTGACGTTGGCGCCTGCGCGGAGGTGCGCCGTCGCCCGGGGTCAGGTATCGCCGTCCGGACGCCCGAACAGCCTGCCGAGGAAATCGCGGAACCAGGCGTCCTGGGCGGCATCGTGTTCGGCCGCCAGGGCGTCCTGCTCGTCTCGCGTCTGGGCGCCTGGCTGGTTCCAGGGCGCCCAGTCGGCGGCCTGCCAGCGGCGGAAGCCCTGGCGGGTGCACTCCGGGTGGAACTGCAAGCCGTAGGTGGTCTCGCCGTGGCGGAAGGCCTGGTGGCGATAGAGCTCGCTACGCGCCAGCAGGACCGCGCCCTCGGGCACCGCGAACTCGTGGTAGTGCGCCTGGACCACGTGCAGGCCCGCGGGCACGAAGGACCGCCCGGCCTCGGTCGGGAAGATCGGGTAGTAGCCGAACTCGTGAATGCCGCCCGGCCCCGGCCCGACCGGCGCGCCCAGCGCATGGGCGACGATCTGGCCGCCCAGGCACAGGCCCAGCGTCGGGATCGCCTTCGCCGTGCAGCGTTCGACCCAGCGCGCCTCGTGCTTCAGAAAGGGATGAATGTCGGTCACCGTGACGCTCTGGCCGCCGCCGTAGAGCACCGTGCCGGCGACCTCTTCGCCCGGCTCGCCGAGGCGGTCGCCACCATAGGGCGCGCGCCAGTCGAGCGTGAAGCCCTGCTCGGCGAACCAGGCGGCCGCCCGGTCGTCGCCGGGCGAATCCTCGTGCTTGATGAGAACGACACGTCTGGCCATCGATCGATCCTCCGTCGCAAGACGCCGGGAAGCACGTGCAATCGTGGCCCTGCGGGAAAAACCAAGCGCCGGTTGGTGGCGAGACTTTCAGGCGTCGCCGGGCGGAAGTCAAGCAAGCGGCCGGTCGGAAAGACGGGATGGCCTGGACCTCGGCATTGACTTTTGGTGTTAGTCTTGAAGAGCGGACCAACACTGTGCGAGGGGGAAAATGACGTGGCATAGCGAGGTCGGGCGGCCCGCCGGCCGAATCGTCGAGGACACGGTCGTCCCCGCGCGCCGGCCGTGGAGCGCCCGCATCGCCAAGGGCGACGTCCTGCGCCTGATCGACCTCGAGGGCCAGCAGGCGATCGACTTCCTCTGTTTCAATGCCGACGACCCGGCCGAGCGCTATCACGCCGCGAACACGATCAAGATCCCCGGCAACATCTTTCTGAGCCAAGGATCGGTGCTCCGCTCCTCGCTCGCCCGGCCGCTGATGACCATCGTCGAGGACACCTGCGGCTCGCACGACACTATCTTCGGCTGCTGTTCCTTCGAGGTCGACCGGGTGCGTTACGGCCGGACCAACGCCGAATGCTGCCAGCGGAATTTCGAGCGGGAACTGGCCAAACACGGCATCGGCAAGGAGCACGTGGTCGCCAACGTCAATTTCTTCATGTCCGTGCCGGTCGGCCCGGACGGCGCGGCGATGATCACCGACAGCCGCTCGAAACCGGGCGACCACGTGGACTTGCGCGCCGACATGGATGTCCTGGCCGTGCTGTCGAACTGTCCCGAGGCGCTCAATCCGGCCTCCGGCGCCAATGGGCCGACCCCGATCCGCGCGATCGTCTATTCGCCGGGCTGACTTCCGAGCAGTGACACCAATGCTTGGTACCCCGCGACTGTCATTGCCGGGCTCGATCCGGCAATCCAGGGGGGAGGGCGGCAATCCTGGATGCCCGGGTTGAACCCGGGCACGACAAGGTGGATGGTCCGCGAGTCTCTGGGACTCATATGTCTGATTCAGGCCCCTCGGCATCGAAGAAGGCCAGGGTCCGGACCTCGATGCTGCGGCGCGCTTTGGCGTCGGCCGGCGAGGTCGGGTCGTCGAAGGCGCTGTGCAGGGTGAATCGGGCCCGGCCGTCGGTCTTGGAATCGTAGCCCTTGATCAGCACCGCCTCGTGGCGCTCCATCGCCGGGAAGGCGAACCAGCGGTGCGCCGGGTTGAATGTGGCGTTGTAGATCTCGCCGGTGCGGTCGGGATAGACCAAATCGAGCGGCACCAGGTCGCCTGGCCGGATGCTGCGCGCATCGGCGAGCGCCAAGGGCGCGGTCTCGACCGGCCCGGCGATCGGGCGCCAGACGTTGACGATGGCGAAGCGCTTTTGCAGCAGAGCGTCCGCTTCGTCGCCCATCAGGTCGCGCACCCGCTGTGGTCCGGACCGCGCCGTGTAGTCGTTGTGCACCATGCGGACCGGCGTGCTGCGGTCGCGCGCGGCGCGCTCGACGCCGCCGTCGGTTCTGAGGTTGTGGTCGAACACCTGCACCCGCGTGGCGCCCGTGGCCGCTTTCACCAGGCTCTCCATCTCCGGGTAGTAGACGCCGGCGATCTCCTCGGGGTCGTGGAAATCGACCACCGCGGTGTCGTGGCGCGCGAGCACGAAGCCGTGGCGGTCGAGCGAAAGGTCGCGGGCCACCGCACGGCCGTTGCGGATCGGCACGTTGTAGGGCGCGTAGAGCCCGGTCCGCCGCACCTCGCCGTGACCCGGCTCCGGGATGTAGGTCACCGGCTTCTCACCGGTGTCGACCAGATAGATCAGCGGCGCCTGCAGGCGCTCGGGCCAAGCGGTGCGGGCGCGGGGCGGGACCGGCGCGGCGGCCCTGGCCGGATTGGCATGTACAGCGGAATCGGTCGTCATCGAAAACCTCCGGTCTTTGAGGACAGCTAATCCATCCTCGTTGAATCGATCCTGATCTAGTTGGATATGCGCCGTTGAAATAGACTTACAAATGACGATTGCTCAGCAAGAGAATTAGATTTTCTAATGGGGAGCCGTGTCTGGTCACGGGCTGAGCTCGCCGTCGCGCACGCCCCCGACGCCCCGACCCCTGGCGGTTCCGGCGGCTAGCTGCTACAAGGGCGCGCGGCCGGTCGGGGCGGGCTTTTGGCCCGGCGACGGCCATCTGCGGCAGTGGAGGAAAGGCCCATGCGCGAGGCCTCTATCGAGCGAAACACCAAGGAGACTCGGATCACCGCGACCGTGCGCCTGGACGGCACCGGGCAGTACGACGTCGCCACCGGCATCGGCTTCCTCGACCACATGCTCGAACAGCTTTCGCGCCACAGCCTGATCGACATCACGCTCAAGGCCGAGGGCGACCTGCACATCGATTTCCACCACACCACCGAGGACACCGGTATCGTGCTCGGCCAGGCGGTCGCCCAGGCGCTCGGCGACCGCAAGGGCATCGCGCGTTACGCCGACGTGCTGATCCCGATGGACGAGACCCTGACCCGTGTGGCGCTGGACGCCTCGAACCGGCCCTATCTGGTCTGGAAGGTCGACTTCCTGCGCGACAAGCTGGGCGAGATGGACACCGAGCTGTTCAAGGAGTGGTTCCAGGCCTTCGCCCAGAACGCCGGCCTGACCCTGCACGTCCAGAACCTCTACGGCGTGAACAGCCACCACATCGTGGAGTCCTGCTACAAGGGCCTGGCCCGGGCGCTGCGCCGGGCGGTCGAGATCGACCCGCGCCAGGCCGGCGCCGTGCCCTCGACCAAGGGCAGCCTTTAGCGTGTTCTCGGTTTCCATGGAATTGGTTGGACGAACCTCCTCACCCCGCCGCCGCTTCGCGGCGAGGCCCGCGCTCTCCCCAGGGAGAGGGCAGGTCGTGCTGTCATCCCTCTCCTCGGGGAGAGAGCGGGGCCCGTGGCCGTTAGGCGATGGGAGGGCGAGGGGGAAGGTTCCGGTCAATTCGAGAACGTTCTAGGCCCGTGAGCATCGCCGTCATCGACTACGGCTCCGGCAACCTGCGCTCCGCCGCCAAGGCGCTGGAGCGCGCGGCCGCGGAAGTCCGTCTGCCGAGCGAGGTCGTGGTGACCGCCGATCCCGACGTGGTCCGGCGGGCCGAGCGGATCGTGCTGCCCGGGGTCGGTGCCTTCGCGGACTGCCACCGCGGCCTCAGTGATCTGCCGGGCATGGTGGAAACGCTCGAGGCCGCGGCGCTCGGCGAGGGCCGCCCGCTGCTCGGAATCTGCGTCGGCATGCAGCTCATGGCCAGCCTGGGCCGGGAATACGGCGCGCATCCGGGCTTGAATTGGATTCCCGGAGAGGTCGTGGCCTTGACGCCGAAGGACTCCTCGCTCAAGGTGCCGCACATGGGCTGGAACGAGCTCCAGATCGCGGCCGCCGGTCATCCGGTGCTGCGGGGGCTGGGAGCGGGGTCGCACGCCTATTTCGTGCATAGCTATCACTTCGTCGCGGAAGATCCGCGTCATGTGCTGGCCACCGTCGACTACGGCGGCGTCATCACCGCGGTGGTCGGCCGCGACAACCTGGTGGGCACCCAGTTCCACCCCGAGAAGAGCCAGGCCGCGGGCCTGCGGTTGCTTGGCAACTTTTTGCAATGGAGACCCTGATCGACATGGCCGAAACAGGCGACTTGAAGACCGAGACCACCATCGAACCGATCGCCGAATTCAACAGCGGCGATCTCCACGACCTGTGCGATGCCGCCGAGGCGGCGATCCTCGACGGCGGCGGTTTCGGTTGGCTGAAGCCGCCGCCGCGCCATGTCATGGAGACCTATTGGAAGGGCGTCCTGCTGGTGCCCGAGCGCGAGCTGCACGTCGCCCGGCTGGACGGCACCATCGCCGGCTCGGCCCAGCTCCAGCGGCCGCCCAAGAACAACGAGGCTCAGGCCCTGACCGGCCAGCTCACGACCTTCTTCCTGGCGCCCTGGGCGCGCGGGCATGGGCTCGCGCAGTGCCTTGTCGAGTCGGTCGAGAAGAGCGCCCGGAACGCCAGTCTGCGGGTGCTGAACCTGGATGTCCGCGCGACCCAAAAGGCCGCGATCCAGCTCTACCAGCAGCTCGGCTACGAACGCTGGGGCACCCATCCGCACTACGCCTTGGTCGAGGGCAAATGGGTCACCGGCTACTACTACTTCAAGGACCTCGCGGGCAACGGCGCCCAGGCTGAGACGGTCGGCCAGTGAAAGTGTCGACCTGCGATCTGGTGATTCGATGCTGAAACATGATTCTCAAAACTTCGCGCATACTCACCTTGTCATGCCCGGGCTTGACCCGGGCATCCAGGGTTGCCGGCCGCCCTTGGATTGCCGGGTCAAGCCCGGCAATGACAGTTGCAGGGTGTCGGGTTTTGCGGTCTCCCAATCCCCCGGCCCGCGATGATCCTCTTCCCGGCGATCGATCTGAAGGACGGCGCGGCGGTACGCCTGCTGCGCGGCGAGATGGGCACCGCCACCGTGTTCCACCCCGACCCGGCGGCCCAGGCCCGCGCCTTCGCCGCGGCCGGCTTCGCGTGGCTGCACCTGGTCGACCTGAACGGCGCCTTCGAGGGCCGGCCGGTCAACGGCGAAGCAGTCTCCGCGATCCTGGCGGCGGTCGATCTGCCGGTCCAGCTCGGCGGCGGCATCCGCGACATGGCGACGATCGAAGGCTGGCTCGAGGCCGGCGTGGCCCGGGTCATCCTGGGCACCGCTGCGGTCAAGGACCCGGATCTGGTGCGCGGAGCCTGCCGGGCCTTTCCCGGGCGCGTGGTGGTCGGCATCGACGCGCGCGGCGGCCGGGTCGCGCTCGAGGGCTGGGCCGAGCAGAGTGAGCTGGAGGCCGTGGACCTGGCGCGCCGCTTCGAGGACGCCGGAGTGGCGGCCATCGTCTACACCGATATCGAGCGCGACGGCGCCCTTCAGGGGGTCAACGTCGCGGCGACGGCGGCCTTGGCCGATACGGTTTCGGTTCCGGTGATCGCGTCGGGCGGCGTCGCCTCATTGGACGACATCGCCGCTCTGCTGGCGGTCGAGCAGCGCGGCATCGCGGGCGTGATCTGCGGCCGTGCGCTCTACGACGGGCGGGTCGATCCGAAAAGCGCGCTGGCGCTGGTCGCCGCAGGGGACTCTGTGGGGGGCGCCGCCTGATGCTCAAGGCGCGGATCATCCCCTGCCTCGACGTCAAGGACGGCCGCGTGGTCAAGGGCGTCAACTTCGTCGGTCTGCGCGACGCCGGCGACCCGGTCGAGCAGGCGCGCGTCTACGACGCGGCCGGCGCCGACGAGCTCTGCTTCCTCGACATCACCGCGAGCCACGAGAAGCGCGACATCATCCTCGACGTGGTATCGCGCACCGCCGAGGTCTGCTTCATGCCGCTCACGGTCGGCGGCGGCGTGCGCACCACCGACGACATCCGCCGGCTGCTGCTGGCCGGCGCGGACAAGGTCTCGATCAACACGGCGGCGGTCAAGGACCCGGACTTCGTGCGCGCGGCGGCTGAGAAGTTCGGCGAGCAGTGCATCGTCGTGGCGGTCGACGGCAAGCGGGTTTCGCCCCAGGGCGCCCTGGCCCGCTTCGAGATTTTCACCCACGGCGGGCGCGAGCCGACCGGGCTCGACGCGGTCGCGTGGGCCAAACGCATGGCCGCGCTCGGCGCCGGCGAGATCCTGCTGACCTCGATGGACCGCGACGGCACCAAGGAAGGCTACGACATCGAGCTGACCCGCGCGGTCTCAGACGCGGTGCCGGTCCCGGTCATCGCCTCGGGCGGCGTCGGCACCCTGGACCATCTGGTCGCCGGCGTGCGCGAGGGCCACGCCTCGGCCCTGCTCGCCGCCTCGATCTTCCACTTCGGCACCTACTCGATCGCCGAGGCCAAGGCGCACCTGGCGGCGGCCGGCGTTCCGGTGCGCCTGTAGCGCCTCGGTTGAAATCGAGACTCGGCAGTCGACCCAACGAGGCCAATCGCATCGCCGGGCCTCGACAGCCGGTTTCGGGCCCAAACCCGACTCTCAGACGTGGAGTCCAGAAGTTCGCGGTCTAGGAGGCGACATTGAGAACTTGTGTGAGAAGTCGAAGGCGGTCCCCAGATTGGCCCTTGAGTAAAACCCTGTCCGCGAGGCCTATCCGCAGCCCAGGATCCATGTGGCTCGCAGATCAGCCAGTCGGGGGCACCTAAAGGGTGCGGTTCGGTACGGGCCGTCTAATGAGCATGCTCAAGGAAGACGCTTTTCATGCGGACTTGCAAAATCAGCCATATAAGGCGGACATGAGATTTCGGCAAAAGAAGCTGCATGCCCTGTTTCACCGGTAAAGCTCAATTTCGATGGCGCTTCACGGCTGTCTCGACGGCCTCGAGCAGGGGTTTCCGGGCAAATGGCTTGAAAAGTATGTCGCTTGAGGGCTGCCCGCCCAAGCGTTCGAGGGTTTCTCTATTTCTGTACGCAGTGATGTAGAGGATCGGAATGTTCTGTCCGGAGTTGATCTTTCGGCTGGCGCGGAAACCGTCACCGCCGTCCTTCAACTTGAGGTCCATAATGATGAGGTTTGGCTGAAGTTCAATCGCCTTCCGGACAGCATCTTCTTCAGTGGCGACGAGGCCGACAACCTCATAGCCCGCGCCACTCAAGAAATTGCAGATGTCCAACGCCACCAACGCCTCGTCTTCAACAATCAGCACTTTTGTAGGGAAGAGTGACTGCCATGCAGGGGCCCCTTCTTTAAAATCGGGCGCTTTTTGAATTGGTCCCTTTGGGCTATTCACAAAGTCACACGGGTGGGCAAGACTTAGCAGTGTCGGAAGCTCAAACTCTGCGTCTGTCATTTGTTCAGGCTCCTCACGCCCCTGATTTGATGGCTGATTTAGTCTATTTGGCCTTATTATATGGAAATTAATATCGGATTAACTAACTTTTAATTATTATGAAAGAATTATTAACTCATTAGAAAGGGCACAAATCGGTATTTGTGTCAGCTTTCAGCCCCGAGCTAAGGGGATCTGGGCACAGAAAGACGAGGCTCAAATGACCTCCGCGGAGGATTCACTCCACGAATCGCTGCGAAGTGCAGGTCATCCGTTTTCATTACCCGTGCTGCTCGGTGCCGCGGGCCTAGCGCTCCTCTACCTCGCGGGTGCGTCGGCTGGGATGGAACTCACACGCGAAGCAGGCAACGTCGCCGCTATCTGGCCACCCAATGCCGTTCTGCTCGCGATCCTCCTGCGGAGCGACATCCGCGCCTGGCCGATCTACACCTTTTGCTGTGCAGCCGCAAACTTGGCGGCGAACCTGCTGTACGGCGATACGCTCCTGGTTGCGGCCGGCTTTGTCCTTGTCAACATGGTGGAAGTGGTGGGCGGGTGCCTCCTCGTCCGATACGCCTGCGACCTCCCGATCAGGCTGGGGAACATCAGACAGCTCGTCAGCTTTGCAGTGCTTGCGGGGCTAATCGCGCCGGTGATCGGTGCGTTTGGCGGCGCGGCACTGGCGGGCCTGGCGTTTGATGCGCCCTATTGGGCGGTATGGAAGGTCTGGTGGATCGCCGATGCGATGGGCATCTTGATCATCGCGCCGCCACTTCTTTGCTGGGACCCAAGGCACAGCCGCGAATTGACATTGACCAGAGGCAGTGTCGAAAGAATTTTCATGCTGCTCGCGACCATTGTGGCCACCTCGGTCGTGTTCGCGCAGGACGCAGCTCCATGGTTGTTCCTCATTCCACCGATCCTGATCTGGGCGGCCGTCCGCATGGGATTGTTCGTTACCGCGGTCGCCGGCTTGCTCGTTTCGGTGATTGTCGTCTCACTCACGGTCAATCTAAGTGGACCGATTGCCAGCATTCCGGGCGTCACGATGAACGAGCGAATCCTTTACCTGCAGCTTTTTCTCGGGACAACCGTGCTCGCGCCCCTTTTCGTCGCCGTGGCGCTGGCCGAACTCAAACAAGCAAGCGAGGCCCTCGAGCGATGGAGCGAAACGCTGGAGCTTTCGAACGTTCACCTCGAAACCATAATTCAACAACGGGAAACCTTGCTCAAGGAATTGCAGCACCGCGTAAAGAACAACCTGCAGGTCGTGGTGAGCTTGCTCAACCTCCGTTCCGATGGAGTTTCTGATCGTCGTGCCAGGAACGCTATGCTCGAGGCGTCAAACAGGGTCGAGGCGCTTGCCCTGGCACATCGCTATTTTTATCAGCCCGATAGACCGAACGAGGTGGTGGTCGCCGAGTATGTCCCGGAACTTTGCTTGATGCTCGCAAAGGCCTATTCGATTGAAAGGAACCAGATCAAGGTTCGAACGGACATTGAAGACCTCTCGATCTCGTTGGAACAGGCAACCCCGATTGCGCTCCTCCTCAATGAGCTGATATCCAACGCTTACAAGCACGCCTTTCCGGAGGGGCGCAAAGGCAGGATCACGATCACGGTTCGAAGCGAATCGGATGAGAAAAACTCAAGGACCGGCCACATTAGCATTCGCGACGACGGCGTTGGGACACCCGAGGGGTTTGATCTTCAGCGGGTGACTTCCATCGGTTTAAAGGTTTTTCTGGGCTTGCTCCGTCAGATCGACGGTCAGGTGGAGCTTGAACGGGATGCCGGTACGGCGTTCCACATTCGTTTTCCTCTCGAAAGAGAACGAGCGGCCTGATGACACAGCCAAAGCGAATTCTAATTGTGGAAGACGAGGCCGTCACCGCGCTGGATCTACAGAAAACCGTAACCGATTTGGGCCATGCGGTTGTGGGCATTGCAAGGACCTGCGAGAAGGCTCTGCAACTCGCCGAATATCATCGACCTGATATCGTGCTCATGGACTACAGTCTCAAGGGGCAGCTCAATGGAGCCACTGCGGCGCGCGAATTGAATTTCAGCAAGGTCCGGATCATCTTCCTGACCGCCCATCTCGCCGAAGCCGTTGACGAGTCCTACGGTATTGCCTTTGATTTTCTCTCCAAGCCCTTTCGGCGCGATGAGCTAAGACAGATGCTCGTGACGACCAAGCCATTGCCGCTACGGGGTGCGCATAACCCTGGTTAGCCATACCCTTCGTGGCGGTAAACCCGATCGCGTCCCATGACCCAACGAGTTCCGGGGACATATGTGGACGGCCCCTTTGCGGCAAGGCTGAATTCGAGTTCCATGAGTTCCGGGGACATGGCGTAATCGGAGTTCCGGGAGTTCCGGGGACAGTATACCTATCTCACCGCTTGGCGCGCGCCTGTTTCGGCGTGGGGCCCGGCTTCTTCGGGATGAGGGCGCGGCCGAGGCGGCGCTCCAGACGCTTGAAGAAGTGCGCCGCGCCTCGAGCTCGGTCTCCTCGAGCCCCTCGGCCAGATAGTCCTTCCAGTCGGGCGCCAGTTTGAGCAGCGGGGCGGCCTTTACCAGTTCGTCGTCGCGGCCGGCCAGGTGCGCCCGGGCGCTCGACCAGGGCCACTGCCGGGCGCGTTTGGCCAGGCGGGCGCGCAGCGGGTTGAGCTCGACATAGCGCGCCGCGGCCAGCAGCCAGGTCTGGTCCATCGGGAAGGAGTGGAAGCGCTCCTGCCACAGGTGGCCGCGCCAGCCCTCGCGGAAGTTGATGCGCCGGGTGTAGCGCCGGTGCGCCTCGCCGAGCGCCCGGCGCAGGCCGTCGGCGTCGCGGGGCACCAGGATCAGGTGCACGTGGTTGGGCATCAGGCAGTAGGCCCAGCAGGCCACGCGGGCGGCCGCGCAGTGCTCGGCCAGCAGCGTGCGATAGGCCTTGTAGTCGTCGTCGCAGAAGAAGGTCTCGAGCCGCCGGTTGCCGCGCTGCGTCACGTGATGGGGGACGCCCGGAACCACGACCCGCGCGAGCCGTGCCATGGTTGGAAGCTAGCGCAACACACTGCGTAAGGGAAGGAGATGAGCATACTGTCCCCTGAACTCCCTGTCCCCTGAACTCCTCGTAACGGCGCCTTCGCACCGTTCGTGCGACCTACTCCTCAAAGCGACTCGTGGCGTCACGATCGCGGTCGTATCGTCTCGTGAGCGGAAACGGCGGCAACCAGGACTCGCGACGGACGATCCAGCTTTCGTAGGTTGGCACCAGTTGGTCAGGGGCATCCAGGGATCCTACGTTCACTTCGATTTCGTCTGCGGTGCGTGCGAAAATGGACGAGCCGCAGCGGGGACAGAAAAACCGCCCGGCGTAGTCGCGTGTTTCGCCATCGATCGTCACCGCATCCTGAGGGAACACCGCGGAAGCGTGAAAAAGGGCCCCATGATGCTTGCGGCAGTCGAGACAGTGACAAAGGCCGACCCGGTATGGGAGTCCCGACGCCACAATTCGGACGTTGCCGCACAGGCAACCGCCCGTGAATCGGTCCATGCTGCGTCTCCCCTAAACCGGGATTTCCCATTTGGAGTCCCTGCGATGATCGTGCCGCTGACGGAAGCGACGATCAAGCGAAAGCTCGCCTGTGTAGCCTGTCGGATGGTCCGGGCCGAAGGCGGAAAGCGCGTAAACGGCCGCCCAAGGCCGTGAGGAGCACGATATTGCCGTGCTCCGGTCGCACCTTTCCCGTCATCGGCGTTGCTTGGTGCCGATCTGCAAGGGAGTCCGGTCATGCGGGTAAGGCCTCTGCAAGCGGCCCCTGCAGGCCGTTGATCAGTGCAACTGACCTGAGCCCCTTTTTCCCTCCACTCAAAAGTAGAGCCCGTTCTGGTTTTGGCCGAACTTGGCCGGGTGCGCCTCCGCCAGAAGCTTCTTCAGCTTGGCGTTCTCCGCCTCAAGCGCCTTCAAGCGCCGCGCCTCCGAAACCTCCAGGCCGCCGTACTTCGCCTTCCAGCGGTAAAAGCTCTGCTCCGAGACACCGTGCCGCCGCG
>JBFJPL010000013.1:0-55386 GCA_041617155.1 Kiloniellales bacterium | reverse complement strand
TGGGCTAGGACGGTGCCGCGCCGCGATGCCGTGCGCATCGCAAGCGGTGCCGGACGACGCCCCAAGGCCTTGAAAACGCGGCCCTTCGGGTCGGCCGGACAGACGCGAGCGCCGCGTCGCGAAGGCTTGCCGATGCGCACGGCATCGCCCGCGCCTCCGCTCCTAACCCTCGCGTCTGTCCGACCGATGCAGTCCATGACCAATACTCAGACAGGCTCCTAGTCGGCAATCGCTTGGCCAGGCACCCAGACGTAACCGTCGGGATCGACCAGGAAACATTCGCGCAAGCCGTGGGGCTTGTCCGCCGAGGCCGCGAGGACGTGATCGCCGCGCGCTCGCGCGCGCGCCTCGGCCGCGTCGGGGTCGATGTCATAGCATCTGAGCTCCGCCCCGGCGCCTCGCACGACACCGTCCCCAGTCAGCGCGAGCAGGGGATGCTCGCTGTAGGTATGATCGGCATGGAGCATCCACTGTGAGCCCTTGTGCGCCAATACGGCGAAATCGGCATCCGCATAGACCAATTCGACGCCGAGCACCTCGGTTTGGAAGGCGACCGCCCGGGCCACGTCGCTGACCAGCAGGTTAACGCCAAAGCCGGCGAGCGACCGGCCGTAGTCGGGCGCCGACATAAAGGGCTCGCCGCTTCGCTTCTTCATGGATGACTCCTTGGCGCAACGTCGTCGGCCGACTATAACCGGTTCCTTCGGCCAAACGTATAGGGCCACTTTCGAGCAAGTGAAGGGGTCCATGAAACGTCCCGAAGGCTTGGCCGTCACCGCATTGCTGACCGCATTGGTCGCCTTCGGCGCCGTCTCGACCGACCTCTACCTGCCGTCGCTGCCGTCCATCTTGGTCGCCTTCGACAGCAAGAGCGCCGAAGCGCAGTTGACGCTTTGAGTGTTTCTCTGCGGCTTCGCCGTCAGCCAAGTCATTTATGGGCCCCTATCCGACCGCTTCGGTCGGTGCCCGGTCTCGATCTGCGGTCTGACGATCTATTTAGCCGGCGGCCTGGCTGCGCCGTGGCGCCGGGTATCTGGTGGCTGGTCGCCGCGCGGTTTCTCCAGGCGGTCGGCGCTTGCGCCGGGGTGGTGCCCGGCCGCGCCGTCGTGCGCGACATCTACGGCCGCGAGCGGGCGGCCAGGATGCTCTCCTACATGGGCTTGGCCACGGCCTCGGCACCCGCACTAGGGCCGATCCTGGGAGGCTATCTGGAGGTCTGGTTCGGCGGGCGTGTGAACTTTCTGGTACTCGCCGTATTCGGGGCCAGCTGCCTTCTGAAGTCCAACCCTGCTGCTGCCGGAGACTAACCGATGGCGTGATCCCGCGGCAACGAACGGGCAACGCATGGCGCGAAACTACGCCGCCCTGGCCGGTGATAGAGTCTACCTCGGCTACGTTCTGGTAACCGCCTTCGCCTTCAGCGGGATATTCTCCTTCATTTCGGGCTCGTTTTTCGCCTTCATCGACGTGCTCGGACTATCACCCGACCGCTACGGGCCTTGCTTCGCCGCTATCGTCGTCGGCTATATGGTCGGCACCTTCGCTTCGGCACGACTGACCTTGAGCATGGGCCTCGACCGCCTGATCCTGGCCGGCGCATCGATCGGCGCCGTTGGCGGCGGGATCGCGGTTGGCTTGGCGCTGGCTAGTTGGCTGTCGGTGATCGCGATCGTCGCGCCGATCTTTCTGTTCATGATCGGCGTTGGATTGATGCTGCCGAACGCCATGGCCGGCGCCATCGGCCCGTACCCGCAGATATAAGGCGCCGCATCGGCCCCGACGGGCTTCATCCAAATGACCTTGGCGGCAGCGGTCGGAATCACGATCGGGCACCTACACGACGGCACCCCTAGGCCCATGACAGCGGCGATCGCCGGTCTTGCCTTGGCCGCCTTGCACGCCTATCTGGGGCTGTTACATCGGCGCCTTCGCCGGGCAGTCATCGGCTAACGGCCGCCATCGGATTTCCTTCCCGCCTCGTCGCCCCGGCTAAGGCGCTTCAGGATTCGGGTGATGAGGCCATCGCTCTCTGCGTTCTCGGCAACGACCACGTCACCCTCCGGCAATGGTTTGGCCGGCTCGCCGGCCAGCGCGCGCGCCATGACACGCCCCCAGAGCCGCGCCGGGAAGCTGCCGCCACCGACCATCTGCATCGGCGTCTCGTCATCGTTGCCGAACCAGGCGCCGGCCACCAGCTCCGCGGTGTAGCCGATGAACCAAGCGTCGCGAAAATCCTGGCTGGTACCGGTCTTGCCGGCTGCCGGTCGCTTCTGCTTGGCCGCCTTGCCGGTGCCCCATTCGACAACCGCGGTCATGAGGTTGGCCATCTGGTCGACCGCCTGCGGCGCGATCACCTGTGCCGGGCCGTCACCGCCCCGCCGGTAGAGGACACGGCCGGAGGCTTCGCGGATCTGCTCGATGCCGTGGGGCCAGACTCCGGAACCCCGGTTGGCAAAGACCGCATAGGCGCTGGTCAGTTCCAGCAGGGTCACCTCGGAGGTACCAAGCGCAATGCTCGGCGTGGCATCGAGTTCCGAGGTGATGCCCATGCGATGCGCCGTGTTCACAACCTGTTCGGCGCCGACCTCCTGCAGGACCCTGACCGCAACCGAGTTGAGCGAACGGGCAAAGGCCTCGCGCAGGGTCACCTGTCCGAGATACTTATCGTCATAGTTTCTGGGCTTCCAGCCATCGACCTCGACAGGCGCGTCCTCGAACCGGTCGTCAGGCGCCAAGCCGTTCTCGAAGGCGGTCAGATAGATAAAGGGCTTGAACGCCGAGCCCGGCTGGCGCAGCGCCTGGACTGCCCGGTTGAACTGGCTTTCGCCGTAATCGCGCCCCCCGACCATGGCGCGCACCGCCCCGTCGGGCGTAAGCGCGACGAAAGCGCCCTGGGTAACGCCACGCTCCTTGCCAGGCCCGTCGAGTAGACCGACCAATTCGTTCTCCGCGATTTTTTGCAGGCGCGGGTCGAGTGTCGTTATGACGATCAGGTCGCGCGAGGTTTGGCCGACGTAGTCAGCGACCTGGGTCAGAATCCAGTCAGTGAAATAGCGCGCCTGCCCGACCTCAAGGACTCGGCTGCTGCTTTTGTTGTCCAGAGCCTGCTCGGCCTGGGCAGCCGATATGTAGCCGGCATCGACCATGGCGCCCAGCACCAGTTCGGTGCGCCGATCGGCACTCCCTGCATTGCGCGCCGGGTTGTAGCGAGACGGCGCCTTGAGCAGCCCAGCCAGCAATGCCGACTCGTAAAGCGAGAGCTCGCCGACTGACTTACCGTAATAGCGCTGGGATGCCGCATCCACGCCATAGGTTCCGGCGCCGAAGTAGACCCGGTTGAGGTAGAGCGTCAGGATCTGATCCTTGCTGAACTTGCGCTCGAGCCAGAGGGCGAGCAGCAGCTCCTGGACCTTTCGGCGGATCGTCCGGTCCGGCGTCAGGAACAGGTTCTTGGCGAGCTGCTGGGTCAGCGTCGAGCCGCCCTGAACGATGCGACCGGCACGCAGATTGGCGAGCATAGCGCGTGCCAGACCTCGGGGATCGACTCCAAGGTGTTGGTAGAATCGCCGGTCCTCGACCGAGATCAAGGCCTGCTGGAGGGCCTGCGGCACTTCGCGGAGCGTCACCGTCTTGCCGTGAATATCGCCGACCGAGGCAACTTGGCTGCCGTCGGATGCCACAACGGTGATACTCGGCTGCCGTCCAGAACTGGCAATGCTGGTTACCTCGGGCAGGTCATAGGCGTACCAGGCGACCAGCGCGCCGAGCGCAAGCGTGCCCCAGATCATGGCCACCAGGGCCCAGACGATGAGGCGCCTAGCCCAGCTCGGCTTCGCCGATGATCCCCAGCTTATTCTCGCTCTTGGTTTACGTAACATGGCAGTCTATTTGGGGTTCGCAGACCTCGATCGTCATGGTTCGTCACACCGCTGCCGGGCAGGTGGCGGTTGCACCAGATCCCATGGATGTCTTAGGAAGACGGCCATGAGTGCCACCATAAGACTGGTCCAGCCCGAGGACGCCGCCGCCGTGGTTGCCATGGCCGAGGAATTGAGCGTCAACGAAGGCAAACCGCCGCGCAGCCTGTCCGAAGAGGATTTCCGCCGCGATGGTTTCGGACCCGAGGCGGCTTTTTCCTGTCTGATCGTCGAGGTGGCCGGCGAAACCGCCGGCTACGCCCTGTTTCACGCCAGCTACGACGCCGAAGCCGGAAAGCGCGGCGCCTTCGTGCACGACCTTTACCTGCGCCCGGCATTTCGCGGCCGGGGCCTGGGGCGGGCGCTGCTCGGCCGGGTCTGCGAGATCACCCGCGCGGCCGGGGGCGGTTTCGTCTGGTGGTGCATGGTCGACGGCAACCTTCAGGCCGAAGGATTCTATCGCCATCTGGCCGCCTCGCTCGATGACCTCAAGATTTGGATCGCGGACGGCGCCAACTTCGCCGAGCTCGCCGGACCGCAGTCCGAGGACTCCTAGGATCAAACTAGACATCCAGGTTCGCGACCTCGAGGGCGTGCGACTGAATGAATTCCCGACGCGGCTCGACCACATCGCCCATCAGGGTCGAGAAGATATCCTCGGCATCGTCAGCGTGTTTGATTTCGACCCGTAGCAAGGAGCGAATCTCAGGGTCCAAGGTGGTTTCCCAAAGCTGGTCCGGGTTCATTTCGCCGAGCCCTTTGTAGCGCCCGATGGTGATACCCTTGCGGCCGAGCTCGAAGATCGCGAGCACCAATCCGCTGGGTCCGGTGATCGGGTAGCTCTGATCCTTGTTCTGCAGCCGGGCGTGCGCGATGTAGGTTTCCTGCAATTCCTCTGCCATGGCGTCCAGATGCCGAGCTTCGGTCGAGCGGATTAACGGGCCGTCGATCAGCCGCCGCTCGGTGACGCCGCGAATGCTGCGATGGAACGCCAGCCCGCCATCGGGAGCGGCCTCTCCCTGCCAACCGCGCGACCCCTCGGGCGCCAGCGCGTCGAGCCGCTTGGCGATGTAGACGGCGGCTTCTGCGGCACGCTCGCTGTCGGGGATGATGTCGGCATTTAGCGCGCCGGCGATCGCCGCTTGTTCCACCACATCGGCGTTGCCGACCTTGCGGATCAGCGGCTCCATCAGGTGCTTGGCGCGCAACGCCTTCTCGACCAGATCGCGCAGGTCGCCGGCTGCGACCTCCTGGCCGCTATCAAAGGTCAACACGCTGTCTTTGACCCCGCCTTCGATCAGATGGACCTCGAGCTCCCGGTCGTCCTTGAGATAACGCAGGGAATCGCCCTTTTTCGCATGGTATAGTGGCGGTTGGGCGATATAGAGATGGCCTTGCTCGATGATCTTGGCCATATGGCGGAAGAAGAAGGTGAGCAGCAGGGTTCGGATATGACTGCCGTCGACGTCGGCGTCGGTCATGATGATGATCTTGTGATATCGCAGCTTATCGATGTTGAACTCCTCGGGGCCGATGCCGGTACCGAGCGCAGTGATCAGCGTACCGATTTCGGCCGAGGACAGCATCTTGTCGAAGCGCGCCCGTTCGACATTGAGGATCTTGCCCTTCAGCGGCAGAATCGCCTGGAACTTCCGATCGCGGCCCGATTTGGCCGAGCCGCCGGCCGAGTCACCCTCCACCAGGAACAGCTCGGAGCGCGCCGGATCGCGTTCCTGACAGTCAGCCAGTTTGCCGGGCAGCGACGAGATGTCGAGCGCGCCTTTGCGGCGAGTCAACTCGCGCGCCTTGCGCGCCGCCTCGCGCGCCGCCGCCGCCTCGACCACTTTGGCGACGATTCGCTTGGACTCCGCGGGGTGTTCCTCGAAATACTGCTCTAACCGCTCGCCGACCACGCTCTCGACAATCGGCCTGACCTCCGAGGAAACCAGCTTGTCCTTGGTCTGGCTCGAGAACTTGGGGTCGGGTACCTTGGCCGAGAGGACGCAGGTCAGTCCCTCGCGCGCGTCGTCGCCGGTCAGGGACACCTTCTCCTTCTTGGTCAAGCCATGAGCGGTCGCATAGTTGTTGATCTGACGGGTCAGAGCGCCGCGGAACCCGGCCAGGTGCGTGCCGCCATCACGCTGTGGGATGTTGTTGGTGAAGCACAGCACCGATTCGTGATAGCTGTCGGTCCATTGCAGCGCGGCTTCCACAGTGACGCCGTCGCGCTCCGCCGAAATTATGATCGGCGGATCAATGAGCGGCGTCTTGGTGCGGTCAAGAAAACGCACGAAAGCTTCGAGCCCGCCCTCGTAGTGCAGTTTCACCGCCTTCGGTTCGGCCAACCGGGCGTCGATCAGCGTGAGGTGAACCCCTGAGTTGAGGAACGCCAACTCGCGCAAGCGGTGCTCCAGTGTGTCGAAATCGAAAACGATGTTGGTGAAGGTTCGCGGCGAGGGCTTGAAGGTGATCTCCGTGCCGCTCGTCGAGCCACAGGTGCCCGTGACCGCCAGCGGTGCTTCCGGTTCGCCGTGCAAGAAGCGCATGAAATGTTCCTGCCCGTCGCGCCAAATGCGTAGCTCCAGAGTCTCTGAAAGCGCGTTGACGACGGAGACGCCAACGCCGTGCAAACCGCCCGAGACCTTGTAGGAATTCTGATCGAATTTTCCGCCGGCATGCAGATGAGTCATGATCACTTCCGCCGCCGACACGCCTTCCTCGTGATGGATGCCCACGGGTATGCCGCGGCCGTTGTCAATCACCGTGACAGAGCCGTCGCCGTTTAGAGTGACTTCGATGCGGTCGCAGTGGCCAGCCAACGCCTCATCGATCGAATTGTCCACCACCTCGTACACCATATGGTGCAAGCCCGATCCGTCATCCGTATCGCCGATATACATGCCCGGCCGTTTGCGAACGGCGTCGAGCCCACGCAGCACCTTGATCGAGTCCTCGCCGTAGCGCCCGTTGTCCCCGTTCTTATCGGAACCGTTCTTATCGGAACCGTTCTTATTGGAACCGTTTTCGGAGCCTCGATTATCGCTGGGCTGTTGCGTCATGCCTTATCCAACTCAATTTCCCAAATGCTCTCACACGTCCGATCGGCTGATCCGAGCATCGCGAATCTGGAAGAACTGCGCCGCGCCCCGCAGTTCGCGGAAAACCTCTAAGTCGGTGCCGGTGAGCCATACCTGAGCGCCAAGCGCCAAAAGCTCCTCGAAAAGCGCGAGTCGGCGTTGCGCGTCCAGGTGCGCAGCAACCTCATCGAGCAGCATCAAGGGCGCGACCGAGCGATCGAGCGCTAGCAGGCGGCCATGGGCCAGAACGATCGAGATCAAAAGCGCCTTTTGTTCGCCGGTCGAGCAGAGTTCCGCCGCCAGGTCCGTCTCCAGGTGCCGCACCGCCATGTCGCTGCGGTGCGGGCCGACCGTTGCGCCACCGGCCTCGGCATCCTGACCACGCGTCTCCGCCAATCGATCGCGCAGCCGGTCCTCAGCCTCCAGCGCGGAGGCGTCGTCGAGCCACGACTCGACTTCGCCGACCAACCCCAGCCCAGCCCTCGGAAACGGACCGACGCCGGCCGCGCAGGCATCCGCCAGGCGGGCTAACAAGGCGCGCCGGGCCGCGGCAATGGCAACCCCGCGGCGGGCCATGGAATCCTCCAACGAGGCAAGCCAAGTGGCATCTCCGTCAACGGACCTAAGCAGGCGTGCCCTTTGGCGCAATACTTGCTCGTAGGCGCCAACCCGGCCGGCATGGGCGGGATCGAAACCGTAGACGAGGCGGTCGAGGAACCGCCGCCGGCCCGACGCGCCTTCCCGGAACAAACCGTCCATCTGTGGTGTCAGCCATATCATACCGAACACTTCGCCCAGCGCTTGCTGCCCGCGGGCAAAAACCCCGTCGATCCTGACCAGCCGCCGTTCGCGCCCATTCGGATTTTGGCTGGCCGGGTCGCGACCGGTTCCAAGATCGCGCGGCCCGTCAGGCGTCATCACCCGAGCAGCCACGGCCCAGGGACGGCCCGGCCCGGCCTTTTCCACAGCCGGCACGACTTGGTCTATCTCGCCAAGGCGCGCGCGCCGCAGCCCCCGGCCTGGTGCTAGAAATGAAACCGCTTCCAGCAGGTTGGTCTTGCCCGCACCGTTGGGGCCGGTCAGCACCAGCGGACGGGCATCCGCTTCCAGGGTCGCCTGGGCATAACAACGGAAGTTGCTTAAGGTCAGGCGGCAAATCCACGCGGCTGTCGTCGCGCCACGCCGCGCGTTCGGCGATTCCGCCTCGGCGGCACGCGACTCCGTGGTTTCGGCCCAGTTCACGCTAGCGACGGCGCACCCAACTCAAACCCGCATGGGCATGAGCACGTAAAGGGCGCTCGCGTCATCGACATCGCGCACGATGGTCGGCGAGGAGGCGTCCGACAGAACGAACTCCGCGCCTTCGCCCTCGATTTGCTGGGCAATATCCAACAGGTAGCGCGAGTTGAAGCCAATCTCCAGGGCATCACCGCCGTATTCGACCTCGAGCTCCTCGACCGCGCTGCCGCTTTCCGGACTGGTGGCCGAGAGTGTCAGACTGCTGTCGGTCAACGACAATTTGATCGCGCGGCTCTTTTCGGTCGAGATGGTCGACACGCGGTCCACCGCTGCTGAGAAAGACCGGCAGTCGACCCCCATCACCTTGTCGTTGTCCGACGGAATGACCCTTTCGTAATCCGGGAAAGTGCCGTCGATCAGCTTCGAGGTTAGCACCGTTGAATCGAACGCAAAGCGCACTTTGGTGTCGGAAAGCGAAACCTGCACCGTTTGGTCGCTCTCCTCGATCAGTTTGCGCAGTTCGCCCACGGTCTTGCGCGGCACGATGACGCCCGGAATTTCTTGGGCGCCAGATGGCAGCGGCATTTCGAAGCGCGCCAGACGATGGCCGTCGGTCGCCACCGCGCGCAGCACCGCCACCTCGCCGCTGGTCGCGGCATGCAGGTAGATACCGTTCAGATAGTAGCGCGTTTCCTCGGTGGAAATGGCAAAGCGTGTCCGATCGACCAGATTCTTGAGTTCGCCGGCCGTCATCGAGAAGTTCTGCGGCAATGCGTCGGCGCCGCCGGCTGGAAAGTCCTCCTTCGGCAATGTGGACAAGGTGAAAGTCGACCGGCCTGAACTGAGCGTCATCCGCCCGCCGTCGCCACTGGTTACGAGTTCGACTTGAGCACCCTCGGGCAATTTGCGCACGATGTCATAGAGCGTGTGCGCCTGGGCCGTGGTCGCGCCCGGACCCCTCACCTCGGCGGCCACCTGTTCGACGATTGTGAGGTCCATGTCAGTCGCCGTCAGTTCAAGGCGGCCTTGACCCGCTTCGATCAGGACATTCGACAGAATTGGAATGGTGTTGCGGCGTTCAACCACGCTTTGCACATGGGCAAGCGACTTCAGCAGCGCCGCGCGTTCGATCGTCAGCTTCATGTCTCTCTGGGGTTGATTTCAGGTATGTGTGAACCGTTGAAATTGAGCCAGCCAACACCGCGCGGAGCGCGACTTGGTCGCCATTTTAACCAATACCGTGTCGCTGAGGGTATCGCGCGAATCCGGTCTCCGCGAGACGGTTGCGCAGTATAGCATAGGCGCCCTGAAAGGTAAGCTTTAATGCCGCTTTGCGCGGCCTTTCTCAGGGCCCCGATAAAGCTTTTTTCGGGCTGCGGGGTCGTTGCCGAGTAGGCTCAGCCTTCGAGCATGCGGCGCAGCAGTTCGACGTCCTCAGCAAAGCCGTTGTCGGTCGCCTTGAGCTCTTCGATCTTGCGCACCGCATGCATTACCGTGGTGTGGTCGCGGCCGCCGAACTTGCGGCCGATTTCCGGCAGCGAGCGGGAAGTGAGCTGCTTGGAAAGGTACATGGCGACCTGACGAGGCCGCGCAACGGCACGCGCGCGACGCGCGGAATGCATGTCGGCGATCCGCACGTTGTAGTGCTCGGCGACACGCTTCTGGATCTCCTCGATGGTGACCCGCCGGTCGTTGGCGCGCAGCAGATCGTGCAGCACCTCCTGGGTGGTTTCGAGGGTGATCGATCGACCGACCAACGTGCCGTGAGCAACGATGCGGTTCAGCGCGCCCTCCAGTTCGCGCACGTTGGAAGTGATCTTGTGCGCCAGGAACTCGAGGACCTTGCCCGGTATTTCCGCCGACATCTGCTCGGCCTTGGTCTGTAGGATGCCCAGACGCAGCTCGTAGGTCGTGGGGTGGATATCCGCTACCAAGCCCCAGCCGAGCCGCGAGCGCATGCGCTCCTCGACGCCCTCGAGATCCGTTGGACTCTTGTCGGCCGAGATGACCACTTGGCGGTTTTGATCGACCAAGGCATTGAAGGTGTGAAAGAACTCTTCCTGGGTCGCCTCGCGGCCGCCGATAAACTGAACGTCATCGATCATCAGAACGTCGACCGAGCGGAACTGCTCCTTGAAGGCCATGGTGTCCTTGGTGCGCAGCGCACGGACGAACTGGTACATGAACTTTTCGGCCGAGAGGTAGATTATGCGCCGGTTGGGCTTGCGCTTTCTGATGTTCCAGGCGATCGCATGCATCAGGTGGGTCTTGCCGAGCCCGACTCCGCCATAGAGGAACAGCGGATTGAACGGCACGGCGTTGGCCTCGGCGGTGCGGCGGGCGGCGGCATAGGCCAGCTCGTTCGGCTTGCCGACCACGAAGTTCTCGAAGGTGAAACGCGGGTCGAGTGGCGCCGAGATATCGCGCTGCCCGCTGGCCGCGTCGCTGCCGTAGAGGCCGTTGTCGGCCGTCTCGGGCCGGCGGCGAGTGCCCGCGGTCGCCTCGCGACCCCTGACCGGCTCATCAGACATCTCGTCCTCGGTGCCTGGCTTGGGGCTGGGCCTCGCCGGTGGCTGGACGACGATTTCAATCTTGCGAACGATCTCGTCCTCCTCGCCCCAAAATGCGAAAATCCGTTCGGCGTAATTGCTGCGTACCCAGTCGCGCATGAAACGGGTCGGTACGGCCATGCGCACCACGCCTTGCTTCGAGCCGACCAGAGTGAGGGGCTTCAGCCAACTGCGGAACGCCGCTTCACCGACCTCGGCACGCAGACGGCCACGGACGCGGGCCCATTGTTCGCTTACGGAGGAATCGTGCTGAGCGTCATGCATTGCCAAAACCCTCACCCGCGATAACGACCAGAAACGCCGACGGTTCGCCCGCATCCCTCCGACCCGCCAATTTCATCCGGCTCCAAGTCAACGTTCCGGGCAAGCACGCTGGCAAAGCCAGACAAGCCAAAATCACAGGCGTGGTTCATGACGAGAAACCGGTCCTCTAACCAACATTTACTCCCACGGGCGCGTATTCGAGCGACCCCAAATCAGGACCGCCTGCAGCTAGGGCTTGACAGATTATAATAGAACCCGATTTCCCAGACTCGCACCCAAGTAAACGCCGCTTGGCGCCCAAGTTAACTTTTCACCTGGGGGGTTTTTCATTTGCAATTCCCAGGTTTTTACTTTGGTGAGCTCCCCCGGCGGAGCATGGTTAATTTACCTGTGTTGAAGGATCGTGGCAACGGGTCCGAAAGGAGAACGCTCGACTTTTTGTCGGAATTTTGCGCCCGGGTGTCGGGCAAAACAAAACCGCGCCCATAAAAGAGCGCGGTTCAATACGTTTTTCCGACCGAAATGCGGGGTGCGCCGCAGGCCGATCAGCCCATCGCCTTGATGCGGGTGGAGAGACGCGAGATCTTCCGCCCGACGGTATTGCGATGAAGCACGCCCTTGCTCACGCCGCGGTGCAGTTCCGGCTGTGCCGCGCGAAGCGCCGTTTCGGCCACCGCCTTGTCGCCTGAGCCGATCGCCAGTTCGACCTTCTTAACGAAGCTACGTATGCGGCTGATCCGCGATCTGTTTACGTCCGCACGGCGAGCATTTCGCCGGATCCGCTTCTTCGCGGATTTATGTTGCGCCATAGAGATCAACCTATTTCTGATGGACGGCTGTCCGGGAGGCCGGGTTTATAGCCCCCGGGCCGGGCGCCGTCAAGCCGCCGGAAGCGCCAAAGTAGGACCGATTTCAGCAGCAATAATCCCGGTTTCAGCGATGTTTCCAATCGGGTTTGCGCTTCTCGGCGAAGGCGCTCATGCCCTCCTTGCGATCCGCAATCGCGAAGGTCGAGTGGAACAACCGCCGCTCGAACTTGACACCTTCCGCCAGGGTCGTCTCATAGGCCCGGTTGACCGCTTCCTTGGCCATCATGACCAGCGGCCGGGACAGCGAGGCGATCTTGCCGGCGACCTTCATGGCCTCTTCCATGAGCTGGTCCGCCGGAACGATTCGCGCGACCAGTCCGGCGCGTTCGGCTTCCTTCGCGTCCATCATGCGGCCGGTGAGGCAAAGGTCCATGGCCTTGGACTTGCCGATGAATCGGGTCAGGCGTTGGGTCCCGCCAGAACCCGGTATCGTGCCGATGGTGATTTCCGGCTGGCCGAACTTGGCACTATCGGCGGCAATGATCATGTCGCACATCATAGCGATCTCGCAGCCGCCGCCAAGGGCATAGCCGTCGACCGCCGCGATCACCGGCTTGCGCATCTCGGCAAGACGCTCCCAGCCGTTGGTGATGAAGTCCTGCTGGTAGGCCTCCATGAAGGTCTTGTCCTGCATCTCCTTGATGTCGGCGCCGGCGGCGAAGGCCTTGTCAGATCCGGTCAGCAGGATACAGCCGACCTCGTCGTCGGCCTCGAAGGCATCGAGCGCCTGGCCCAGTTCGGCGATCAGAGCGGCGCAGAGTGCGTTGAGCGCCTGCGGCCGGTGGAGGGTAATCACACCCACGCCGTCGCGCTTTTCAACCAGGATGTTCTCGTAAGCCATTCCTATCAATCCTCCAAAATGCAGTTTGTCGCGGCGCCGGGTTCACTCGGGCGTCAGCGTGAAGCGCACGATCAGGGCGTTGCCGCCATCCAGGAAGTCCAGTTTCAGGTTTTCGCCCTCGCGCTGAAACACGGTGCCACCGGCGGCGCGCCAGCCCAGCGGCGGCAGGGCCTTGCGGTAGAAGGCGAGCACCGTCTTTCGGGCCACCGGGCCTTGGGCGTAAGCCTCCACGATACGCCCGGATGGCACATCGAAGACCAGGCCAGCATCGGCGATTTCTTTCAAGCCCGGCATCAAGGGCAGGTCCTCGACCTGGGTGATATAACCGCCGTCCTGCGCCCGC
The DNA here is from genome assembly GCA_041617155.1 of Kiloniellales bacterium. GTDB lineage: Bacteria > Pseudomonadota > Alphaproteobacteria > Kiloniellales > JAKSDN01 > CAMYKD01. The sequence continues at coordinate 42,266 of JBFJPL010000013.1, read as the reverse complement.
GGCAGCGGTGCAGCGGTCGACGCCAACAGCGCCGCCAAGAAAAGAACCCGAACGAACGGGCGAATCGCGTTCACCATGACGCGCCTACCTACCTCAGCGCTGGCGCTTCGGACAATAGAAAGTCGAACGGTTCGACTGGACCAACCGCCGAATCCCGCCGCTTCCGGCCTGATCGCAATCGCAATCCGGGCAGGCCTCGCCAAATCGATCGTAGACCGCCCACTCGTGCTGAAAGTAGCCCAGCTCCCCATCGGCCTGAACATAGTCCCGCAGGCTCGATCCGCCGGCCGCGATCGCCCGGGTCAGCACCTGCCGAATCGCCGCGGCGAGACGTTCGGCCCGGCCGCCCTGAACGCTATAGGCCTGGCGGCGTGGTGAGAGTCCGGCAAAATAGAGCGCCTCGCAGGCGTAGATGTTGCCGATCCCGGCCACGACCTTCTGGTCGAGCAGCGCCGCCTTGATCGGCGTCCGCCTGCCCTTGAGCGCTGCGGCAAGGGCCGGTCCGTTGAACTCGTTGCCCAGCGGCTCCGGCCCCAGGTCCCTGAGCAGCCGGTGTTCCGAGACGCGCGATTCCTCGACCAGATCCATCATACCGAAGCGGCGCGCATCGTTGAATCGGACCTGGTCGCCGGCCTCGGTCGTGAAGATGATGTGGTCGTGCTTTTCGCGCGGCCGCGCGTCGCCGTTGCTCAGCACCATGCGGCCCGACATGCCGAGGTGACATAGCAGAACCTCGCCGCCGTCGAGCCGTACCAGAATGTATTTGGCCCGCCGCTTGATCGAGAGAACGCGCCGGCCTTGCAGACGCCGGGCAAAATCGGTTGGCAAGGGAAAGCGCAGGCCATCACAATGCTGCTCCACGCGGGTCAGCACGCGGCCTTCCAGACGGGGGCGTAGACCGCGGACGACTGTCTCGACTTCAGGCAGTTCGGGCATGGCGCTCGGAATTCAAGGTGGGGTCCAGAGTAGCGCGAAGCGGGGGCGCGCGCTATGTTCCGCCCATGACCGCCGAGGATCAACAGGAATCGCCCGAGCCCACGACGCACTTCGGTTTCCAAGAAGTGGCGGAGCGACAGAAGCCCTCACGCGTACGCGGCGTCTTCGAGAGCGTGTCCGGCCGCTACGACTTGATGAACGACCTGATGTCGGGCGGCGTGCACCGCCTGTGGAAGCAGGCGATGATCGACTGGCTCAACCCGCGCGCCGGCATCAGCCTGCTCGACGTGGCCGGCGGCACCGGCGATATCGCCTGCCAAGTATGCGAGCGCCTCGGGCCGAATGCGGCGGCATCGGTCATGGTCTGCGACCTGACGCCGGAAATGCTGCTGGCCGGCCGCGATCGCGCGCTCGACCGGGGTATCCTGGGCGGCATTCAGTGGATCTGCGGCGACGCCGAGGCCCTGCCGCTGCCAGACCGCAGCGTCAGCGCCTGCACCATCGCCTTCGGGCTGCGCAACGTCACCCACATCGAGCGGGCTCTGGCCGAGGCACGCCGGGTGCTGCGGCCGGGTGGCCGTTTCCTCTGCCTGGAATTCAGCCGTGTGGTCGTGCCGGTGCTGGCCGAGCTTTACGATCTCTATTCATTCAACGTGCTGCCGGCGATGGGCGAGATCGTGGCCGGCGACCGTGGCGCCTATCAGTATCTGGTCGAAAGCATCCGGCGCTTCCCGCCACAGGACGAACTCGCGGCCATGATGACCTTGGCCGGTTTGGAACAGGCGCGCTATCGCAACCTGACCGGCGGCATCGCCGCGATCCATTCGGGCTGGCGTCTTTGATGGAACACAGGCCGCCGCCCCCGGCCCATCCGGCCAGTCGCCTGGGCCCGCTCCTCCTGATGGTCCGTCTGCTGGGCATCGCCCGCACCTTGGCGCGCCACGACGCCTTGACGCCGTTGGAGGATCTGGGCGTCGCGCCGGGCGTGATCTGGATCGCCCGGCTAGTGTCGCGCTCCAGGGCAGACGGACGGCCCGGACAAAAGCTGGCCCGCGCCCTTACCGAATTAGGCCCCAGCTTCATCAAGTTCGGCCAGTTCCTATCGACTCGCGCCGACCTACTGGGCGAGGTCATGGCCGCCGACCTATCGGAACTGCAGGACAGCCTACCGCCCTTTGCCAGCGCGGCGGCGCGGGCCACCATAGAAGCGGAGCTGGGCCAGCCGATTGATACGCTGTTTGCCAGCTTCGAAGACGCGCCGGTCTCAGCCGCCTCCATTGCCCAGGTCCACTATGCGGTCACCAATCCGGCGCAGGGTTCCCAAGCGGTCGGCCCGGAGGTCGCAGTCAAGGTCCTGCGCCCAGGAGTCGAGCGTGCCTTCGCGCGCGACCTTGCACTGTTCTATTCCCTGGCCGATTTGGCCGAGCGTGCCCAGCCGAAGCTGCGCCGCTTCAAACCGGTCGAGGTGGTCCGTCTGTTCGAAGCCACCGTGGCGATCGAGATGGACCTGCGCATGGAGGCCGCCGCCGCCTCGGAACTGGCCGACAATTTCGTCGGCGACACCAGCTACCGCGTGCCTCTGGTCGATTGGCAGCGCTCGTCGCGCCGGGTTCTGACCGCCAGCCGTGTGACCGGCATCCGGCTCGACGACCGGGACGCCCTGCTGGCCGCCGGACAGGACCTAGGGGCCGTGCTGACCAAGGCGGCGGTGATTTTTTTCAAGCAGGTATTCCGCGACGGCTTCTTCCACGGCGACCAGCACCCCGGCAACATGGCGGTCGACCGGGAGGGGAACATCGTTGCGGTCGATTTCGGCATCATGGGACGGCTCGACCGCAAGACCCGTTGCTTCCTCGCCGACATGCTGCTGGCGACGCTGGCGCGCGACTACCGCCGCCTGGCGGAGGTGCATGTGGAGGCCGGATACCTGGCGCCGGGCCAGCCGCTCGATACCTTCGCCCAGGCCCTGCGCTCGGTCTGCGAGCCGATCTTCGGCCGCTCGCTGAACCAGATCTCTTTCGCCCGCCTGCTGGCGCAGCTACTTCAGCTCACTGAGTCATTCGACATGCCGGTTCAGCCTCAACTCCTGCTGCTGCAGAAGAACATGCTGATGGCCGAGGGCGTGAGCCGCCGGCTTGATCCCACGCTCAACATCTGGACTCTGGCCCAGCCCCTGATCGAGGACTGGATGCGCGAGAACCGCGGCCCGGAAGCACGCCTGCGCGACATGGCCGAAGAGATCGGCGGGGCGCTGGAACGCCTGCCCCGGACGCTCGCCGACATCGAACAGGCCGCCGCCGGCCTCGCGGGCGGCGGCCTCAAACTGCACCCGGAAAGCCTCAAGGGCTTCGCCCCCGAAGGCAATGGGCCGCGCTGGCACCTGCACGCCCTATGGCTGGCGCTCGCGGCCCTGGCGGCGTTGGTGATCTTCAGCTGAGGTCTTGGCCTTCCGACCCTCAGAACGCCGCCATCTTGTCATGCCACGCTGGCATTCCCAGATTATCTACGGTAAGAAACCGTGAAATTGGGTAATTTAGACTATGTTGGTGGGAAAACGCATACTCCTGGTCATTTCGGGCGGCATTGCCGCCTATAAGTGCCTGGAGTTGATCCGGCGCCTGCGCGAGGCGGGGGCGTCGGTGCGCTGTATTCTCACCAAGGCCGGCGCGGAATTTGTGACACCCCTGTCTTTGGCGGCGCTCACCGAGGACAAGGTCTACGGCGAGCTCTTCTCGCTGACCGACGAGGCCGAGATGGGCCACATCCAACTGTCCCGCGACGCGGACCTTCTGGTGGTGGCGCCGGCGACCGCCGATATTCTGGCCAAGATGGCCCACGGTCGGGCCGACGACCTGGCCTCGACTGCCCTGCTGGCAACCGACAAGCCGGTCATGGCGGCCCCGGCCATGAACGTGCGCATGTGGCAGCACGCGGCCACCCAAGCCAACGTGGCGACCTTGGCCGGGCGCGGAGTGCTGATCGTCGGGCCTAGCGAGGGACCCATGGCCTGTGGCGAATTTGGCTTTGGCCGCATGGCCGAGCCGGATGAGATCCTGGCCGCCATCGGCGGCTATTTCGGCGTTCACGCGCCGCTCAGCGGCCGCCGGGCGCTGGTCACCAGCGGGCCGACCCTCGAAGCGATCGACCCGGTGCGCTATATCGCCAACAGATCCTCCGGTCGCCAGGGCCACGCCATCGCCACGGCGCTCGCCCGCATGGGCGCCGCGACCACCCTGGTCTCCGGGCCGACCTGGCTTCAGGACCCACCGGGAGTCGATGTGGTCCCCGTCGAGTCCGCCGAAGATATGCTGGCCGCCTGCAGAAATGCCCTGCCGGTCGATATCGCGGTCTGCGCCGCCGCCGTGTCCGATTGGCGCGCCAAGACGGTCAAGCAACAGAAGGTCAAGAAAAGCGGCAGTGCGCCGCCCAGGCTGGAGCTGGCCACCAACCCGGACATCCTGGCCAGTCTATCGGCCGCGGGCAACCAGCGCCCGCGCTTGGTGATCGGCTTCGCCGCCGAGACCGAGAAGGTGGTCCAGCACGCCACTGCCAAGCGCAAGGCCAAGGGCTGCGACTGGATCTTGGCGAACGACGTGTCGTCCGGCAGCGGCACCTTCGGCGGCACCGACAACGCCATTCATTTGATCGACGAACAGGGTATCGAGGACTGGCCACGCATGACCAAACAGGAGGTTGCCGAACGCCTCGCCACGCGCATTGCTGTGACGCTCGGGGTCCATGCCGAAGGCGGCAAGGCATGACCGAGATCGAGGTAGCGGTACGCCGCCTGCCGCATGCCGAGGGCCTGGACCTGCCCACCTACGCCACGGCCCAGAGCGCCGGCATGGACCTGGTCGCCGCGGTCGAGGCCGACGTCACGCTCTATCCGGGCGCCAGCGAACTGATTCCCACCGGGCTCGCAATCGCCCTGCCGGCCGGCTATGAAGCGCAGGTCCGGCCGCGATCCGGCCTGGCGCTTAAACACGGCATCACGGTACTCAACACACCGGGCACGATCGATGCGGACTACCGCGGCGAGATCGGCGTCATTCTGATCAACCTGAGCAAGGAAGCCTTCACCGTGACCCGGGGCTACCGGATTGCCCAAATGGTGGTGGCGGCCCACAGCACGGTGGCTTGGCGCGAGAGCGAGAGGCTGGAGGAAAGCGCGCGCGGCGCCGGTGGATACGGTTCGACCGGTGTGGACAGCACCGCTGCGAGTGCCGGGGACGGCGCGGGAGACTGACAGGTCATGCTGCGGCTGTCGAAGAAACTTCTGTTCGCCATCGAGGCGGTGGTCGACATTGCTTACCACGCGGGACCAACGCCGGTTTGTTCGACCGAAATCTCGCGCCGCCAAGGCATTCCGCGGCGATATTTGGAGCAAGTGCTGCAGCAGCTCGTGCACAAGGGCATCCTGACCGGCCAACGTGGCCCGCGCGGCGGCTACCGCCTGGCGCGCGAGCGCCGGCGCATCACGGTCGGTGAGATCATCCGTCTGGTGCGTGAGCTCGAGAGCACCGCCGATCCGGCGCAAGAAACCGAAGGCTCCGATATCGGCGTCAAGGTGGTCCGGCCGATCTGGGCGGAGATGCAGCGCGAGATGATGCAGCGTTTTGACAAGCTGACCGTCGAGGATCTGTGCGAGCAGGCGCGCCGGCAGGGCGTGCCGAGCGAAGCCGCCGCGGTGCCGGACTTCACCATATGAGAGGAACCACCTGATGGCCGAAGCCGCTGTCGCCGCCAAGTCGCCCGGCCCGGCCACTTTCCGCGGTCGGGTCTACGAGAACATTCTGGAGACCATCGGCGCCACGCCCCTGGTACGCTTGGCGAAGCTAGGGGAACATCACGGTTGCCAGGCAGATATCCTCGGAAAGTGTGAGTTCTTCAATCCGATGAGCTCGGTCAAGGACCGCATCGGCCATGCCATGATCGAAGCGCTGGAGGCCGAAGGCCGGATCGGTCCGGACACGGTCATCGTCGAGCCGACCAGCGGCAACACCGGGATCGCGTTGGCTTTCGTCTGCGCCGCCAAGGGCTACCGGCTGATGTTGACCATGCCGGAGACCATGTCGGTCGAGCGGCGCAAGATGCTGCGCTTGCTGGGCGTCGAGCTGGTGCTGACACCGGGTGCCGAGGGTATGCGTGGCGCCGTGACCAAAGCAGAGGCGCTTTCGAAGGAGCTGCCGGACGCGGTCATGCCACAACAGTTTGCCAACCCGGCCAACCCGGCGATCCACCGCGCGACCACCGCTGAGGAGATCTGGCAGGACACCCGCGGTCGGGTCGACGCGGTGATCTCGGGCGTCGGCACGGGCGGCACCCTGACCGGCGTGGGTCAGGCACTGAAGGCCCGCAAGTCATCCGTCCGCATGATCGCGGTTGAACCGGAGGACAGCCCTGTGCTGTCGGGTGGCGCCCCGGGACCGCACAAGATCCAAGGCATCGGTGCCGGCTTTGTGCCGGAAATCCTGGACCGGGCACAAATCGATGAAGTGGTGTGCATTGCCAACGACACCGCTTTCAGCCTGGCGCGCGAGGCGGCGCAGCTGGAGGGCCTGCCGGTCGGCATATCTTCCGGCGCTGCGCTGGCCGCCGCAATAGAGGTCGGCTGCCGATCGGAGATGGCCGGCAAGATGATCGTCACCGTGCTGCCGTCCTTCGCGGAACGTTATCTTTCGACCGACCTGTTCGAAGGCCTCTAGGAGAGTCTGACCAATGGAATTGGAACTGACCGACGCGCAAATCGATCGCTACGCCCGACACCTGGTATTGCCCGAGGTCGGCGAGGAGGGCCAAGTGCGCCTTCTGCGATCGAAGGTGCTGGTGGTCGGCGCTGGCGGCCTCGGCTCGCCGCTGTTGCTCTACCTGGCGGCCGCCGGAGTGGGCACCCTCGGCGTTGTGGACGATGACGTGGTCGACCTTTCCAACCTGCAGCGCCAGGTGCTGCACGACACCTCGAACGTGGGCATGGCCAAGGTCGATAGCGCCAAGGCACGCCTGGCCGAGATCAACCCGGACGTCCAGGTGGTGACCCACAAGGAACGGCTGACCGCGGACAACGCCATGGAGTTGATCACCGGCTATGACCTTGTGGCCGACGGTTCGGACAACTTCCCGACCCGCTACCTGCTGAACGACGCCTGCTACCTGGCGAAGAAGCCCCTGGTGGCGGCCGCGATCATGCGCTTCGATGGCCAGCTTTCGACCTACAAGGCCTATGAGGGCGGAGAACAGCCCTGCTACCGCTGTGTGTTCGGTGACCAGCCAGCGGACACCAAGCAAAGCTGCGCGGACGTCGGCGTGTTGGGCGTGCTGGCCGGTGCCCTGGGGACCCTGCAGGCGACCGAAGTGATTAAAGAGCTGCTGGGCATCGGCCAGAGCCTGGCCGGCCGGTTGTTGCTCTACGATTCGCTCGGCATTGGCTTTCGGGTGGTCAACCTGAAGGCCGATCCTGCCTGTCCGCTCTGCGGACCGCAGGCCACTATCCGAGACCTTGGCGCCGTCTCCTACCGGGAAACCGAGCCCTTCTGCGCCGTCTGAGACCGTCGGGAGCGGTCCGCCATGTTATTCGAGCAGACCGTGACCCTGCCGCTTTGGCTGGTCGTCCTGACCAGCGTGCTCGCCACGCTGGTCGTGCTCGAGCGCCTGCTGGTTCCAAGCGCCCGTTGGTTCCTGCGCCGCCGGGTCAACCGCGTGATCGAGGAGTTGAATTGCCGGCTCGACTTCCGCATCCGGCCCTTCACCCTGACCCGGCGGCGGGTGCTGATCGACAATCTGACATACGATCCCCAGGTTCTTGCCGCGGTCGAACAACAGGCGCGCGAGGAGAATCTGCCGCACGACGTTCTGCTGGAGCGAGTCGGGCGCTATTCCCGCGAAATCGTGCCGTCCTTCAACGCCTATCTCTATTTTCGCCTGGGCATCTGGCTGGCCCGTCGGTTGGCCCGGAACCTCTACCGGGTCCGCCTGGCGCAGGCCGACGAGGCGGCCCTGACGTCTGCTGCCGACCAGGCCACACTGGTCTTCGTGATGAACCACCGCTCCAACATGGACTACGTTCTGCTCGCCTTTCTCGTCGCTCAGCGCGGTGCGCTCAGCTATGCCGCCGGCGAATGGGCTCGGGTCTGGCCCTTGCGCAACTTGGTGCGTGCCATGGGCGCCTATTTCGTGCGGCGCGATTCGGGCAATCTGCTCTATCGCCGCGTCCTGCAGCGCTACATCCAGATGGCGACAGCCGGTGGCGTGACCCAGGCCGTCTTCCTGGAAGGCGGCCTGAGCCGAGACGGCAAGCTGCGCGAGCCCAAGCTCGGGTTGATCGACTACATGGTGCGTGGCTTCCTGCCCAACGAGGGGCGCGATATCGTTTTCGTACCGGTCGGTATCAACTACGATCAAGTGCTGGAGGACCGCAGCCTCCTGGGCATGACCGATCCGCGCGCCACCCGCAAAAGCACCCGGCAGGCCCTGGCCACCGGCGTGCGCTTTCTGGTTCACAACATCTTCATGACGAAGAAGCGGGATCGCACCCGCTTCGGCTATGCCGCCGTCAACTTCGGCCCGCAGGTTTCACTGCGGTCCTACTTGAGCGAACGCAATATCGTGCCCAGCGCGCTCGACCCGAAAACCCGCTTCGCCGTGGTCGAGGCGCTCGGTCAACACCTGATGTCGGCAATCGGCCGTGCGGTTCCTGCCCCGCCGGTACCGCTGGTCGCCAGCCTGTTCGACGCCCGGCCCGGCAAGGCACTCGGCGAGAAGGACTTGCTGGCGGCGCTCGCCGAGCTGACCACCCGCCTACGCGCCGGCGGCGCCCACCTGCAGCTGCCGGGCGAGGACGAGGGCAGCGCGCTCAGAGCCGGATTGCGGGCCTTGGTTGAGCGCGGTCTGGTCGCCGAAAAGGACGGCCGTTTTCTGGCCGTCCCGCAGGAGCGCGACCTGCTGTCCTACTACGCCAATTCGATCGCACACCTGGGCTAGGAGCCTCCCCGAGTATTGCTCCCAGACGCAGCCGCCGTTGCTAGAACATGGTCTCGAGCACGCGGTCGGGCGGGGTGTGGCCGTCGGCGAAGGTCTTGATGTTGATGATGACTTTCTCGCCCATGGCGATCCGCCCCTCGAAGGTGGCCGAGCCCATGTGCGGCAGCAGGACCACGTTGTCGAGCTTGAGCAGTTTCGGATTGATCGCCGGTTCGTGTTCGAAAACGTCGAGCCCAGCGCCGGCCAAGTCATTGGCGCCCAGCATGCGGGTCAGGGCGTTCTCGTCAATCACCTCGCCACGGCTGGTGTTGACGATCACCGCATGGGGCTGCAGCAACTTAAGGCGGCGGGCTGACAGCAGATGATAGGTGGCCGGTGTGTGCGGACAGTTGACCGAGATGATGTCCATGCGCGAGAGCATTTGGTCGAGGCTTTCCCAGTAGGTCGCCTCGAGTTCGGCCTCGACGTCGGGATGCACGCGCCGCCGGTTGTGGTAGTGAACCGAAAGACCAAAACCTCTCGCCCGGCGCGCCACCGCCTGACCGATTTGGCCCATGCCGATGATGCCGAGCCGCTTGCCCCAGATGCGGTGGCCCAGCATGCCGGTCGGGCTCCAACCGCGCCAGTCGCCTGAGCGGACCAGTCGCTCGCCCTCGGCCAGGCGCCGGGGCACTGCGAGGATCAACGCCATCGTCATGTCCGCCGTGTCCTCGGTCAGTACGCCGGGGGTGTTGGTCACGTTGATACCTCTCTGGCGCGCGGTCTTAAGGTCGATATGGTCGACTCCAGTGCCGAACGAGGCGATCAGCTTGAGATTGGGTCCGGCATGGGACAGGACGCCGAGATCGATCCGGTCGGTGACCGTCGGCACCAGAACGTCCGCCTCCTTGACCGCTTCGATCAGGGCAGCCTGATTCATCGGCTCGTCATCGATGTTCAGGCGAGCGTTGAACAGCTCCATCATCCGCGTCTCGATGGCGTCTGGAAGCCGGCGCGTGACGACGACCAGCGGCTTTTTTTTGGGCATGGACCTCTCTCCGGAGCGCGGGCTTCTTGTTTTGTCCTGCCATAGCAGGTGGGGCGGCACCTTGTCCAGCGTACCGCCGTGCAGGTTGTCAACGAGCTTGACCGGAAGCCGACGGCACAGGTAGGAGAACGCGAGGATGACCGCCGGCCTGGTTCCGGTCGACCACCGATCTCAATCGACGGATGTCTCTTGGTGAACTGCCGCGCCCTACATTGCCTCTGTCTTGCATTCTTGCTCGCCACCGCAGAGCAGGCGGTCCAGGCTCAGGACGATAAGGCTCCGGCCGACGGCCGTCAGGTCGAGCGGCCGGGGCGAACCGGTCTGCCGCTGCCCCGATTTGTGTCCCTGAGGGCGCCGGAGGTCAACCTGCGGACCGGCCCCGGAGTTCGCTATCCGATCGACTGGGTCTACCGGCGCCAGGGCCTGCCGGTCGAGGTGATCGATGAATTCGAGACCTGGCGGCGTATCCGGGATCACGAGGGCACCATGGGTTGGGTGCATCAATCAATGCTGGATGGCCGGCGTAGCGTACTGATCCTGGATGAACTAAGGGCCCTCAGGCGCGCGCCGGAGCCGGAGGCGACCATGGTGGCGCGCCTCGAACCCGGCGTGGTCGCGCGCCTTGACCGCTGCGTGGCCCTCTGGTGCCGGATCACGGTGGAAGGGCTGTCCGGCTGGCTCCGGCGTGAGGCCTTCTATGGCCTCTATTCCGGCGAGGAAGTGCCCTAGGAACCTATCCGAAACGAACCCCATTGCCGGATCCTGCGTCCTTTCTGTCGTCGTCTCCAGGTGCCGACGGCGTGCGTTTCGCCTGTCCGCGGCCGGCAACGATTCGGTCGGCGGGAAAGCGCGCCGCCGCTACGGAGTGCGGCGCCTTGTCACTGTCCAGATCGAGCGAACCGCCGTGCATCTCGATCAGGGCCTTGGCCACCGAGAGGCCGAAACCGGCCTGTTCGCCCTTGTGCGCCACCAGAGGTTCGATCTCGGCCGGATTCTCAGCCTTGCCGGCGGTTTCTTGCGGGCTCGCCGCGGATCCCGAATGGGCGACTTTCAAGATCAGTCGCCGGCCCTGGTCCAAGGACGTCGCGATGCTTACCTGGCCGCCGTCCGGCACCGAATTCAAGGCGCTTAACAACAGGTTGGTCAAAATTTGCCGGACCGCGAACTGATCGGCCCGCACTACCGCGCAAGCATCCGAAAGGTCGGTGACGAGTCGTACACCTCGGGCCTCTGCGGTTTCTCGCAGCCCCTCGACCGCGGTCTTGACGGCCTCGCGCAGATCCATCTGCTGGTCTTCGAGCTGGACTTTACCGGCCTCGATGCTGGACAAAAGCAGAACCTCGTCGATCATGCGCAACAATTGTTGAGCGCTGTCGTTGATCGACCGCACATAGTCTTTGTACTGGTCCGAGCCGACGGGTCCGAACATTTCCGATTGGAGGATCTGGGAGAATCCCAAGATCGCGTTGAGCGGCGTGCGCAACTGGTGGCTCATGGTGGCGAAGAAACGTGTCTTGGCCTGATTGCCGATCTCGACCAGATGGGCCTGCTCGAGCCTTTCACCCAAGCTGAGATTTTCGAGTCTGAGGGTCAGGGAGCGCCGCAAGGATCGATTGTAGATGACCGTAACGACCGTGAAGATCGCCCACATCAGGACCGTCATGCCTGCCATGATCAGATACTGCCGATCCCCTTGGAGTAAGAGAACGATGGCTTGGCCCATCAGCATGGGAGTCATGAAGGCGACCGCGGCCGGCAGCCAGACGCCGAGCGTGACAATGCTGCCGGCGGCCATGCCGGCGACGACGCAGGCGATTACCAACTGGGCGATCGTTTCGCCGGGCACGAACAGCAAGTAGCAGCCGGCGCCCCAGACAAGACCGCTGGCCGCCGAACCCAAGGCGAAGAGCAAGGCCCAGCGCCTCGTCTCGGCCGGAGCCGGCCGGATTTTGCGATAGGCGTACATCAGTCCGCCGCGCGCCAGGGTCAAGAGCCAGACGGCGGCCATCCAGAAGATCGCGGTGGTACCGGTCCACTGCCACAGGAGGGCGGCCACAAGCGCCGGGTTCAAGGTGTTCGCGAGCAGAATGACCTTACCATTGCCGTACAATATGGCGACCTGTTCGGCTTGCACCCAAACTGGCTGCGCGGCAGCGGGCAATTCAGCCCCCCTTGTCATTGAAGTCATCTCGTCGCATGCCCGACAAACCAGGCACCAGGAACCGGGCACATCGAGTCCGGCAATGCCGTGGCTTGGTTAAGCACAACAGCTGCCGGTCTATCGGCAGAATCGAAGGTCCGCTGGTATGTTTGCCACCCCATGCGGCTCGCCGACGGATTCATTCACCGTCGAGAATAAACCCTAGGGGGCAAGAATACTGTGATCTCGGTCACTATCCCGGTATTTTTGAACACACCGGGCGGGATCCGGCTAGCCCGCGGTCGCCGGCTGGCTCCGCCTGAGCTCGCCGAGCGCATGGCGCACCACCGACTGCCCGGCCCAGACCGCCAGCGAAGCCATGATCAGGCCGACCGTGAGATCCGGCCAGGCGCCGCCGGTCAGCATCACGCCGCCAGCCGCCAGCATGACGGCAAGATTGCCGATCGCGTCATTGCGGCTGCATAGCCAGACCGCGCGCAGGTTGGCATCGCCGCGGCGAAAGCGGAACAGCAGCACCGCGGCCCCCAGATTCGCCATGAGCGCCAGCGCGCCAATCACGCCCATCACCGGGGCCTCGGGACTCGATCCCGAAATAGCGTTGTAAAGCGTCACAGCGAGCACAAAGAGACCGAATCCGAGCATCGTCAGACCTTTGATCAATGCGGTCGCAGCGCGCCATACGAGCGGCTTGGACAGCACGTAGAGCGCCGTCGCGTAGTTAATCGAATCACCGAGAAAGTCGAGCGCGTCGGCCTGCAGCGATACCGACTGGGCACCCCAGCCGGATACCCCTTCGACCAGGAACATCGTGCCGTTGATCACCAAGACAATCCACAGGAACCGGCGTTCGACGGCACCCGACGCCCCGGGATCGCAGCATCCGCCGGCCATCCTAGGCGCCCACCGGCGCATCACGCGTCGGCTCCACCTCGCCGATATGGTCGAGCATATCGCGCAAGACGGAGCGGACGTGATCGTCGGCGGCGGCGTAGTAGACCTGCTTGCCGTGCCGGTCGGCACGCACCAGGCGGCCGGCGCGCAGCCGGCCGAGGTTGTGGCTGACCAAGGACTGAGATAGCCCCACCACCGCAGCAATATCACCGACCGACCGCGGTTCGTCGAGCACCAGCAACAGGATACGCAGGCGATTGCCGTCGCCCATAAGACGGAACATCTCCGCCAAATCTTCAACTCGTGTCCGTTCGAGGATATTCATGGCCAACAATGTAACAGATATTTATTTGAACAAACGTTAATATGACATTGGCAATGGTGCAAGCAAGCAGGAAATTACGCCCATGGAGGGGATCTAGTTCAGGTCTTCGGAGAGAGCGGCGCGGGTGGCTTCCGCCATGACCGCCATGTGGCTATAGCCGGGGTGCCGGAACCCGACGATCACCTGCGTACCGGGCGTTTTGAATTTAGCGGCCTGTTCGGCGGTGAAGGGAAAGTGGATGAACTGGACAGCCGAAGCCTTACCGGCGGCGGTTGTTCGGTCGACGTCTTCTTCCGCCAGGCCGGTTACGGTCTCGCCGTCGAACTGAAGGGTTGCGGTCTCCTCGACACCACCGAGCTTGGCCAGGAAGGTCTCGCGGCGCTTCGGCTCATCAATCTCGAACATGACCGTGGCGACGAGTTCCCGGCCGTTCGGAATCAGCGGATTATAGGCCGCAAGCTCGTCGGGAATCTGCGCCTCACCGCCCTTCTCGATGAACAGCATCTCATGGACCTGGTGCCACATGGTCTCGTAATTCTCGAAGTGGAAAGTGCAAACCGGCCCAACCTCCATGCGACGATGCTTCTTCAAACAAACCAGCTCGGCGCGCCGTTCCTTGCGCTCACGGCCGTAGACGTCCATGGGGATAATGTCGTCGCGTGTGATCAGTCGTTTCATCGCCAGTTTCCTGATGTCTCGCTTTGCTGTTCCGAGCTTCAGATCTCGAGGCCGTAGGCGCGCGCGAAGAGCTCGATCGGGTGTGTCGCGTGATCGATCTCCGGCTTGTCTTCCATGTCCAGGCGCTCGATCCCCTGGACGATGTGCTCACCGGCCAGCGGGCACTCGGACGCAATAAAGGTCCTGCCCGACTGAGCGGCCTGGCGCGCGACCGGACGGCCGATCTTGAGCGCCGTCTGGAAATTCTCTTTCATCACGCCCCACGAGCCGCCATGGCCCGAGCAGCGTTCGATCACCGCGACCTCGGCATCGGGCACCAGACGCAACAATTCGGCAGCCTTGTGACCCATGTTCTGGGCCCGGGCGTGGCACGCGAGATGCAGGGCCACGCCGCCTGGCAGTGGCCGCAGGCCATCGGCCAACCCCTCTTTCTTGGCGATGCCGACCAGGAATTCGCTGAGATCGAAACTCGCCTGCGAGAGCCGCTTGACGTCCTCGTCTCCGGGTAAGACCAGCGGCCATTCGAACTTCAGCATGAGGGCGCAGGACGGCACCAGCGCGATGATGTCGTAGCCCTTTTCGATCCAAGGCTTCAGCTCGGCGGCGACGCGCCTGGCATTTTCGGCAACCTTGGCCAGATCGCCCTGCTCCAATTGGGGCATGCCGCAACAGGAGGGATAGACGACCTCCGTCTCGACACCGTTCAAGGCCAACACGGCGCGCGCGGCCACCCCAATCCTGGGGTTGTTGTAGTTGACGAAGCAGGTGGCGTAGAGCACCGCCTTGCGGCCGAACGCCGGTGCAGAACGGTTGACGTCGATCGCTTCGGCCTTGGCACGCAATGCAAACGTCTTGCCGTGGAACTTCGGCAGCGCCGCCTCACGATGGACCCCGGCGGCCTTTTCCAGCATCGGCCGGGTCACACCGTTCGAGGTATCGCTCGCCCAATTGCACAGGCCGGGCGCGAGACCCGCCAATTTGCCGTTTCGGTCGGTCTTGGTCAGCTGACGGTGGGCAAAGGGGACCTTGCCCTCGGCGAGCTCGGCCGCGCGGTAGCGCAGCATGAGATGGGGAAAATCTAGATTGAATTCGTGCGGCGGCACATAGGGGCACTTGACCATAAAGCACATGTCGCAGAGCGTGCAGGCGTCGATGACCGGCTTGAAGTCTTTGGAATCGACCGAATCGAGTTCTCCGCTTTCGGACTCATCGATAAGGTCGAACAGCTTCGGAAAAGAGTCGCAAAGATTGAAGCAGCGCCGGCAGCCGTGACAGATGTCGAACACGCGGCGCAGTTCGTCGTCGATCTTCTGACGGTCGATAAAGTCGGGATCGTTCCATTCGATCGGATGCCGGGTCGGGGCATCCAGGCTACCCTCGCGCATAAGTGATTCCCCTCAGCCTCAGAACAGAGGCCATGCCTTCCCAAGCCGCGAGAAAACCGGACGCAGCAGTGCCGCGGCCCGGTAAATCCCGCAACCTGTCGAACTGCGTTTGAAGTCTATCGCTTGGAGCCGATCAGCTTCCCATGGTCTCCAATGCCTTCTGGAAGCGCCCGGCATGGCTTTTCTCGGCCTTTGCCAGGGTCTCGAACCAGTCGGCAATCTCCTCGAAGCCCTCTTCGCGGGCGGTCCGCGCCATGCCAGGGTACATGTCGGTGTACTCGTGGGTCTCGCCGGCGATGGCAGCTTTGAGGTTGGCGTCCGTCGCGCCGATCGGCTCGCCCGTGGCCGGGTCGCCGACCTCTTCGAGGAACTGGAGATGGCCATGGGCGTGGCCGGTCTCGCCTTCGGCGGTGGAGCGGAAAACCGCGGCGATGTCGTTGTAGCCTTCGATATCGGCCTTTTGGGCGAAGTAGAGGTAGCGGCGGTTCGCTTGGCTCTCGCCCGAAAAGGCGTCTTTCAAATTCTGCTCGGTTTTGGATTCCTTGAGTCCGGGCATGGATCTCTCCCTATCATGTCTAACGCGCATGAGGTTTGTGAACGGCTATCACGTCGCGGAGCAGCGCAGTTGGCCCCGCATGACCAGCTATTTAGATCAGCCACGGTGGCTTGTCAACAGATTAGAGCCATTCCAGAAAATAATTTATATATCGGAAGAAAAACGCTAATTCTTATCAACAGAGACTCGAATGATGACATCCACACGGGAAACGCGCGTACCCTCCGGAGCTGTTGGAAGTTCGTTCAAACGAATGTCGTCGCAGGGAATATCTTGCAGCCCGCAGGTTTCTTCGAAATAGAAATGATGGTGTTCTTGCACATTAGTGTCGAAGTACGAACGGCCCGGCTCGACCACGACCTCGCGCAGCAGGCCCGCCGTGGTAAATTGATGCAGAGTATTATAGACCGTTGCCAGTGAAACGGGCACGTTGGCCGCCATGGCCTCGCCATGCAGTTGCTCGGCCGTCAAATGCCGGTCGCCCTTGTCGAACAATAGCTTAGACAAGGCGAGCCGCTGGCGCGTCGGACGCAGGCCGGCGGTCTTCAGGCGCTCGATCAGCGAGCTATAGGGACGGTCACATGGCATGTTCACGGATATGGGAGCTGTAATCCAAAATTAAAGGTTTAAAACAGTCTATTGGCGTTTTCTTTGGAATGTGTTTAAACCGCACCCTGGGCTTTATAGCATCGTCGGGCGGGACACTGCAAGTCGGCATTCTGGCGGCGCAGTTATCGCAGTTGCTTGCACGACTCGCCCCTGATGTTATAGTCCCGCTCCGTAGAGTGCCGATGGTATGCTCCAATAGTGGGGTGTCGGAAATCGGGCACAGTGGCGAAGTGGGGCCCCGTGAATAAACGCAAGTATAGTTTCAGCTACGAAGATCTATTGCAATGCGCCCACGGCAAGCTGTTCGGCGAAGGCAACGCACAGCTGCCGTTGCCGCCCATGCTGATGGTCGATCGCATCACGCGGATTAGCGAGGAGGGCGGCGAACACGGCAAGGGCGAGATCGTCGCGGAATTAGATATCAAACCGGGCCTATGGTTCTTCGGTTGTCATTTCGAGAACGATCCGGTCATGCCCGGTTGTCTTGGCCTCGACGCGCTCTGGCAACTGGTCGGATTTTTCCTTGGCTGGATGGGCGCGCCGGGCCGCGGTCGGGCGCTCGGTGTCGGCGAAGTGAAGCTCATGGGTCAGGTGTTGCCGACCGCTCGGAAGGTGATCTTTCAGCTCAATATCAAGCGCGTGATCATGCGCAAGCTGGTGCTCGGCATTGCCGATGGCATCATGCAGGTTGACGGCGAAAAGGTCTATGAGGCGAAGGACTTGAAAGTCGGCCTCTTCACGACCTCGCCGGAAGCGGCCTAGGAAGCCCCCAATGCGGCGAGTGGTGGTCACTGGCATCGGTGTTGTCTCAAGCATAGGCAACAACAAGGAAGAGGTGCTGGAATCGCTGCGATCCGGCCGTTCTGGCATCGAGTTCTCCGAGGAATATGCCGAACTGGGCTTGCGCAGCCATGTCCACGGTTCCATAAAGCTCGACATCGATGCCGTAGTGGACCGCAAGCTGCGCCGCTTCATGGGCGATGGCGCCGCCTTCAACTACGTCGCCATGCGCGAAGCGGTCGAGGACTCCGGGCTCGAGGGGTCGGAAATCTCGAACGAAAAAACTGGCCTGATCATGGGATCGGGCGGCACCTCGACCAAAGAGTTGTGCCAGGCTTACGCGACCGCGCGCGAGAGAGGCCCGCGCCGGATCGGCCCCTTCATGGTGCCGCGCATCATGTCGAACACCAACTCGGCAACGCTGGCGGTGCCCTTCAAAATCAAGGGCGTCAACTATTCGATCACCTCGGCCTGTGCCACCAGCGCACACTGTATCGGCAATGGCGCGGAACAGATCCAGCTGGGCAAGCAGGACATCGTCTTCGCCGGCGGAGGGGAGGAACTCTATTGGACCGCGAGCATGCTGTTCGATGCCATGCCCGCGCTCTCGTCCGGCTACAACGACACGCCGGAAAAAGCCTCGCGCGCCTTCGACGCCAAGCGGGACGGTTTCGTCATATCAGGCGGCGGCGGCGTCGTGGTGTTGGAAGTGCTCGAGCACGCTTTGGCCCGCGGCGCCAAAATCTACGGCGAATTGGTCGGCTATGGTGCCACGTCCGACGGCCATGACATGGTCCAGCCCTCGGGTGAAGGTGCCGTGCGCTGTATGAAGATGGCGATCCAGGCGCTCGGCAATACACCTGTCGACTATATCAACACCCACGGCACCTCGACCCCGATTGGCGATCTGATCGAATTGAGGTCGATCAAGGAAGTCTTTGGCGCAGACCTGCCGCGCATTAACTCGACCAAGTCACTGACCGGCCACGCGCTGGGGGCGGCCGGGGTCAATGAGGCAATTTATTCGCTTCTGATGATGGAGCACCGCTTTGTGGCCGCGTCGGCCAACATAGAGGAGCTCGACCCAGAGGCCGAGGGTATGCCGATCGTGCGCCAACTCGAGGACAATGTCGAACTCACCTGCGTAGTTTCCAACAGCTTCGGTTTCGGCGGAACTAACGCTTCCCTGGCCTTCAAGCGCTTCGAACGGTGAGTTGGGAGAGGCGCCGCAGAACAGCCCGCAGGGTGTGTGCACTACGGTCGAGCGAACGACTCGGCCGACCGGTTCGCAGGCCCGGGCCAATGTTATTCAACCGATGGGGACCTGCGACAGGCCTCAGCAGCAAAAAAGGATGAACCCATAACGTGAGCGCCAACGCGGCTTTGATGGCCGGCAAACGCGGCCTTGTCATGGGGGTGGCAAACGATCATTCAATCGCCTGGGGCATCGCCAGCGCGCTACGCGCGCAGGGCGCTGAACTGGCATTTACCTACCAGGGAGAAGCCTTCGGCAAGAGGGTCAGTCCTCTGGCTAAGTCGCTTGGTGCCGATCTAGTGCTGCCGTGCGACGTGCAGGACGACGCCGACATCGACCGCACGTTGGGCGAGATCGACAAGGCGTGGGGCAAGTTGGACTTTCTGGTTCACGCCATCGCCTATTCGGACAAGGAAGAACTCAAGGGCCGTTACCTGGACACCACCCGGAGCAACTTCGCTCACACCCTGGCGATATCCTGCTATTCCTTCACGGCCCTGGCCCGGCGTGCTCAACCGCTCATGACCGACGGGGGCAGCTTGGTGACGCTGTCCTACTTGGGCGCCCAACGGGTTACGCCAAACTACAACGTGATGGGCGTGGCCAAGGCGGCCCTGGAGGCCAGTGTACGGTATCTCGCCACCGACCTGGGAAGCCAAGGCGTGCGGGTCAACGCCATCTCGGCCGGCCCCATGCGGACGCTGGCCGGCTCGGCAATCGCGGATGCCCGCTTCGTGTTCCGCTGGAACAAGGATCACGCACCGCTGAGGCGCAATATCCTGCTCGAGGAAGTGGGCTCCGCCGGGCTCTACCTCCTGTCCGATTTGTCGCTTGGCGTTACCGGCGAGGTGCTTTACGTGGACGGCGGCTATAACGTAGTTGGCATACCTTCGCCGGCAAGGATGTCCAACAACGGCTGAGGCGCCTCAATCCGACCCCAGCGCCTTGGCGATCCTGTCCGGCGCATCGGTGATCAGACAGTCGACGCCCCACCGCATCAACTGCCGCGCGCGTCGCTTTTGGTTGACCGTGAATACCGCCACCAGATAGCCGGCCCGCTTGATCCGGGCGACCGAACGGCGGTCCAGCCGGCGGCTGCCAAGATGCAAAGAGGCGCAGCCCAGTGCGGCAAGAACGGTCGACCAGTCCTTCGGCACCCGGCGGGCGATCAAGCCCCGCGGCCAGTCCGGTCGTAGCGCCCGGGCAGCGGCCAGGCTCATGCGGCTGAAGCTGCTGATCAGCGGTAGCGGCCGGCCCTGGGCCCACTCGCCGGCAATGGCCTTGAAGGCCGCCTCGACGGTTTCCACGTCGCGGCCCGGTGTGGGCTTGATCTCGATATTGGCCGCCAGGCCGAGCGACCAAACCAGATCCAGTGCCGCTTCGAGACTTGGCATCGTCTCGCCGGCGAATTCCGGCGCAAATCGGCCGCCGACATCCAATGTCCTCAGTTTGCTGTAGGGCGTGTCCGCAACCCAGGCATTCAGGCCGGTCAGACGTCTCAGATTATCGTCGTGGAACAGCACCGGGCGCCCGTCGCCGGACAGCATGACGTCGAATTCGACCCAGGTCGCGCCCAGTTCCGCCGCCTTGCGGATCGAAGCGAGCGTGTTCTCCGGGGCCCAGGCAGCGGCACCGCGGTGCCCCATGATCCTCGGCAATTCAAGGCTCATTCCGCCCCGCCCCTCTCAACAGAAGGCGGGCGGCCACAAACATGACCGCCCGCTGTCGACAACTCCACGGACTCTGGCCGCAGGTCAGCTAGCCTTGGCCTGGAGGTCCTCGCCGGTCTCCTGATCGACCGCCTTCATCGACAGCTTGACCTTGCCGCGATCGTCGACGCCGATGCACTTGACCTTGACCACATCGCCTTCCTTGACGATCTCACCAACCGTCTTGACCCGGTGCGGCGCCAGCTCGCTGATGTGCACGAGACCGTCCCGCGGCCCCATGAAATTCACAAAGGCGCCGAAGTCGACAACCTTGACCACTTTGCCGCTGTAGATCTCTCCAACCTCGGGCT
Organism: Kiloniellales bacterium; assembly: GCA_041617155.1. GTDB lineage: Bacteria > Pseudomonadota > Alphaproteobacteria > Kiloniellales > JAKSDN01 > CAMYKD01. The sequence goes on along the minus strand of JBFJPL010000013.1, from coordinate 21,666 downwards.
CCGCTGTGATCGACTTGATCCAGTCAATTGCGGCCTGGCTCTGGGTTTGGTCGACCGCAGCCACCTTGATGGTGCCGTCGTCCTCGATGTCGATCTTGGCGCCCGTGGTTTCGGTGATCTCACGGATCACCTTGCCGCCGGTGCCGATCACTTCGCGGATCTTGTCCTTCGGAATTGTGATCACCGTGATACGCGGCGCGTTCTCCGAAACGCCTTCGCGCGCCTGGGTCAGAGCCTTGGCCATTTCGCCCAGGATGTGCAGACGCCCTTCGCGCGCCTGATCGAGGGCGATCTGCATGATCTCGGAAGTAATCGAGGTGATCTTGATGTCCATCTGCAGGGAGGTCACGCCCTGATCGGTGCCGGCAACCTTGAAATCCATGTCGCCCAGGTGATCTTCGTCTCCCAGGATATCGGACAGCACGGCGAATTCGTCGCCTTCCTTGATCAGGCCCATGGCAATGCCGGCGACCGATCGTGGCAGCGGCACGCCGGCGTCCATCATGGAAAGCGACGAGCCACAGACTGTCGCCATCGAGGAAGAGCCGTTCGACTCGGTGATTTCCGAGACCACACGAATGGTATAGGGGAAGTCATCACTGGCGGGCAGCACCGGCTTTATGGCCCGCCAAGCCAGCTTGCCGTGGCCGACCTCGCGGCGTCCCGGCGGCATCATGCGCCTGGCTTCGCCCACCGAGTAGGGCGGGAAATTGTAGTGCAGCATGAAGTTTTCCCGATACTCGCCGTCAAGCGCGTCGACAATCTGCTCGTCCTGACCGGTGCCCAAGGTGGTGGTCACCAGGGCCTGCGTCTCGCCCCGGGTGAAGAGTGCCGAACCATGAGTACGCGGCAGCACCCCGACCTCGCAGACAATGGGCCGAACATCCCGGGTCGTGCGGCCATCGATCCGCTTACCGGTCTTCAGGATGCTGCCGCGGACAATGTCGCTCTCCAGCTTCTTGAACACGCCGGGAGCCACGGCCATGGCGGCCTCGTCTTCCTCGAACAGCGCCAAGCCGGTTTCCTTGGCCGCGGCGACTTTCTCCTGCCGGGCCATCTTGTCCGGCTCCTGGTAGGCCTCGGCGAGCTGCGCGCCGATCTCGCGCTTGAGCGTATCGTAGACCGTCTCCATCTCGGCCGGCGGCTCGGGCACCTCCCGCGGCTCCTTGGCACAATCTTCCGCCAGGTCGATGATCGCCTTGATCACCGGCTGCATCTGTTCGTGGCCAAAGTTCACGGCACTGAGCATGGTCTCCTCGGACAGCTCCTTGGCCTCCGACTCGACCATCAGCACGCCGTCGTGCGTACCGGCGAGCACCAGATCCAGGCCCGAATCGCCGATCTCGTCGAGCCGCGGGTTGAGGGTGAACTCGCCGTCCTTGTAGCCGACCCGGCAGGCGCCGATCGGCCCCAGGAAGGGCAGGCCCGATATGGTCAGCGCCGCCGAAGTGGCGACCATGGCGACGATATCCGGGTTGTTCTCCAAGTCATGGCTCAGCACCGTGCATATGACCTGGGTCTCGTTCCTGTAGCCCGCGGCGAAAAGCGGCCGAATCGGCCGGTCGATCAGGCGCGAGGTCAAGGTCTCCTTTTCGGTGGGCCGGCCTTCGCGCTTAAAGAAGCCGCCAGGAATCTTTCCGGCGGCAAAAGTCTTTTCCTGGTAGTGAACGGTCAGCGGGAAGAAATCGATGCCTTCCCTTGGCTCGTTGGCGCCGACCACGGCGCAGAGCACGACCGTGTCGCCGTAACGCGCCAAAACCGCGCCATCGGCCTGGCGTGCGATTCGCCCGGTTTCCAAGACGAGCTGACGCCCGCCCCAGTCGATCTCTTTACGATGAATCTCAAACATGTCTTTTTGGTCCTTCCGACCTCGGCCGTGTTGCCATAGCCGGACCCGCGCAAGAGGCGCGCGCGTAACGTTGCCCGGGAACAGCCGTTCCCGTGCCATCGCGCCTCTTACGTCGGCCCGGCCCGCTTGACTGGTCGCGCCGGCCAGAACGCGATCCCGTCTTGAAAGTTCTATGGGTGTCCACTCGCACCTGCTCTTCAACCGTGCCCGGCAGCCGGTCTGGCCGGCGCCGGGTACAGGCTCCTAACGGCGCAGCCCGAGGCGCTGGATCAGGTTGTCGTAACGGCCCTTCTCCTTGCGCTTCAGGTAGTCCAGCAAACGGCGACGCTGTCCAACCATGATCAGCAGGCCGCGGCGGGAGTGGAAATCCTTTTTGTGCGACTTGAGGTGTTCGGTCAGATTGATGATCCGTTCGGTCAGAACCGCCACCTGGACTTCTGGCGAACCGGTGTCGCCCTCGTGGGTGGCATAGCTACCGATAACCTCGCTCTTGCGCTCGGCGGTAATCGACATCGTGCTGTTTTCCTCGACGTTAGTGATTGAGAACTCTGACCGGACGAATCCCGCCTTCCTCGAAACGAGCCAAAGCCACGGCCTTGCCGGCCGACATGGCGCAGATAACGGCCCCGCTGGTGAGGTCACGGACCCGATCGCGGTGGGCGCGTGCCAGAAGTGACACGGCCTGCCCGCGACGCAGGCTATTCGCTTCGGTCTCCGTCAAGTCCAACGCCGGGATGTCGTCCAGCGCGGCCTCGACAGGGAGCAAGTGCTCCGAAGCGGCGGCACTATGCCCCAGGGCATCTAGAGATTCCAGCGAAATCGCATCGGCTTCGCTGAAGGGTCCGACGGCGGTCCGGCGCAATCGGACGATGTGCGCCGGGCTGTCCAGGGCGCGGCCGATATCGCGGGCCAGCGAACGCATATAGGCGCCCTTGCCGCTCTCGACCTCGAAGGTAGCATGGTCCGCCCCGTCCACGGCGCTAAGCTCCATCCGGCCAATCCAGACCGGCCGAGCGCGCAACTCGAAGGCCGCTTCGGCCCGCGCCAAGTCGTAGGCCCGCTGGCCGTCCACCTTGATCGCCGAGTAAAGCGGCGGCACTTGGTCGATCTCACCCTGGAACCGTGACAGAACCGCGCGAATGTGCGCCTCGGTCGGCCGCACGGCGCTTTCCTCGATGACCTCGCCCTCGGCGTCGTCGGTGGAGGTAGCCTGGCCCCAGCGCAGAGTGAAACTGTAGGACTTTATTCCATCCATTACGTAGGGCACGGTCTTCGTGGCTTCGCCCAGCGCGATCGGCAGCAGGCCGGTCGCCAGGGGATCCAGCGTGCCGCCATGGCCCGCCTTGCGGGCATCGAAGGCCCGGCGCACCTTGCCGACGACTTGGGTCGAGGTCATGCCTTGCGGCTTGTCGACCACCACCCAGCCATTGACCAGCTGGCCCCGGCGTCTACGCGACATTGTTGTCGTCCTCGTCGGTTTTCGAAGGGCCTTCGGAGCCCCCCGGCGTGGCGGCGAGATCCCGGCGCACCCTGGGCGCGTCCAGTAAATTCTGGACGCGCATGGCGTGATCGAACGACCGGTCGGCGGCGAAGCCGAGACGCGGGGTGTAGCGCAGATTGATCTCATGGCCGAGCTGGCCGCGCAGGAAGCCCGCGGCCCGGTTGAGCGCCGCAACCGTCACTTGAAGGTCCTCGCCACCTAGCGGCATCACGAAAACCGTTGCGCTCTTGAGATCCGGACTGACCTTGACCTCGGTCACGGTAATGTTGGCTTTGGCCAGCTGCGGGTCGCTGAAGCGGCAACGGCTCAGAACCAGCACCAAGGCATGGCGTAGTTCCTCCCCCACGCGCAGTTGGCGCAGACTCGGGGAGGCATCCCGGTTCCGTCCCATTGCCATTCCTCGACTGAAACGATCGCGGGTGACCGGCGCGCCTAAAGGGCGCGGGCCACCTCCTCGACCTCATAGCATTCGATTTTGTCGCCAACCTGGATATCGTGATAGCTCTCGAAGGCCATGCCGCACTCGTAGCCGTCCTTCACTTCCTTCACTTCATCCTTGAAGCGGCGCAGGGTCTTCAGCGTGCCGTCGTGGATCACCACGTCGTCACGCAGCAGGCGCACCTTGGCGCCGCGCTTGACCATCCCTTCGGTAACCATGCAGCCGGCCACCTTGCCGACCTTGGTGATGTTGAAGACCTCGCGGATCTCGGCATAGCCGAGGAACTTTTCGCGCTCCTGCGGCGCCAGCAGCCCCGAGAGCGCGGCCTTCAAATCGTCCAGCACCTCGTAGATGATCGAATAGTAGCGGATATCCACGTTGTCCCGGCGCGCCATATCGCGGGCCTGCGGGTTGGCACGGACATTGAAGCCGATGATGGTCGCCCCCGTGGCCCGCGCCAGGGTCACGTCCGACTCGTTGACGCCGCCAACCGCGGCGTGCAACAACCCGATTTTGACCTCTTCGTTGCCCATCTTGTCCAGGCTGCTGGTGATCGCTTCCAGCGAACCGTGAACATCGGACTTGACGACGACCGGAAGCTCCTTGGCCGCGCCTTCCTTGATAAGCGAGAGCATCTGCTCGAGGCTGCCCCGGCCCTGTGTGGCGAAGTCGGTGTCGCGCTTGGTGCCGGCCCGAAAGGAAGCGATATCCCGCGCCCGGCTATCGTTTTCGACCACCACGAAGTCGTCGCCAGCAAAGGGCGTTCCGTTGAGCCCAAGGACCTCGACCGGCACGGCCGGCCCGGCTTCGTCCTGGTTCTCGCCGCGCTCGTTGACCAGAGCCCGGACGCGGCCCCACTCGCTGCCGCTGACGAACACGTCTCCGACCTTGAGCGTGCCGCGCTGAACCAGCACGGTCGCGACCGATCCTCGGCCCCGCTCCAGCTTGGCTTCGATCACCACGCCTTCGGCGTTGCGATCCGGGTTCGCCTTCAGTTCAAGCAACTCGGCCTGAAGCAGGATCGCCTCCTGCAACTTGTCCAGGTTCTGTTTTTTCTTTGCCGACACCGGGATCGCCAGGATCTCACCGCCCAACTCCTCGACCACCAGATCGTGTTGCAGCAGCTCCTGCTTGACCCTGTCCGGCTCGGCTTCCGGGCGGTCGATCTTGTTGATCGCCACGATGATCGGCACATCGGCCGCCTTGGCGTGATTGATCGCCTCGATGGTCTGGTCCTTGATGCCATCGTCCGCAGCCACAACCAGCACCACGATGTCGGTCACGTTGGCGCCACGCGAGCGCATTTCGGTGAAGGCCGCATGGCCCGGTGTGTCGATGAAGGTGATTTTTTCACCTGACTTGAGCGACACCTGATAGGCACCGATATGCTGTGTGATACCGCCGGCCTCGTGGGCCGCCACGTCGGTCTGGCGCATGGCATCGAGCAGCGAGGTCTTGCCATGATCGACGTGACCCATGATGGTCACGACGGGCGGCCGCGGCAGCAGGTTGCCTTCCTTGTCCTCCTCGCCCTTCATGCCCAGTTCCACGTCGGCGGCGGCGACCCGCTTCAGCCGGTGACCGAACTCCTCGACGATCAATTCGGCAGTATCCGCATCGATCGTCTGGTTGATCGTCGCCATGACGTCCATTTTCATCAGCGCCTTGATCACTTCGCCGCTGCGCTCGGCCATACGGTTGGCCAGCTCCTGCACGGTGAGGGTCTCCGGCACGACGACTTCGCGAATGACCTTCTGGGGCGGCTGATGGGTTTGTTTTTCCTGCGCGGCCCGGAGCTTTTCCTGACGTCGCCGCACCGAGGCAAGAGAGCGCATGCGTTCGCGGTCGCCGCCTTCGAGGGCTTGGGAGATCGTCAGTTTTCCCTCGCGCCGGCGCTGCTGGCCGCGACGCGTCGGTCCCGGTTTCGGCGGTGTCGTCTTGCGCTTGACACGGCCGCCCAGTTCCTCCTCGAGATCCGCCTTGCCGGGTGCCTTGGCCTGGGGTGCAATGACCGGGCCGGCCGCCTCAGGCTGCGGCTGCGGGACTTCGACGGTCGGCGCCTCTGGCTTCTCCTCGGCGGGTGGTTCAGGCTCGCCTGCCGCCTTGCGCGCCTCTTGTTCCTCGGTCTTGCGCTTGGCTTCCTCCTCGGCAAGTCGCGCCGCCTCGGCCTGCTCCTTGGCAAGCCGTTCGGCTTCGATCTCTTCTTGGATCTTGCGGTGTTCTTCCTCGAGCTTGGCGCTTTCCAGCGCCTTTCGGCGCACCTCGCGCTCCTGTTCGGTCAGGTGGCGCGTTGCCTCCTGGAAGGCCTCCGCCTCTTTTTCCAGCGTTTCCACGCCGGATTCGCCAAAGGCCTGGGCCGCACCCTCGGGAGCCGCCACGACCTCGGCCATGCGCCCCTCCGCGCCACGTGCGAAGGACCGCTTACGCTTGACCTCGACGGCAACCGTCTTGGAACGTCCATGACTGAAGCTCTGCTTGACGTGCCCCGTCTCGACAGTCTTCTTGAGCTCCAGGGTGCTGGGCCGGGCCAGCTTCAGGGGCTTCTTCTCTTTTTCTTTGCTCGTCGTCATTTCACTCAAGCGCTCACGTCCTTATCTCGCCCGCATCGTCTAGCACGATCGCCTGCAATCGCGCCACTTCGGCAGCCAACCGTTTCGCCAAGAGGCCGGGCGCGATTGCTACGTGCACCATCGCCTCCCGCCCCAGAGCCCGCCCCAGTTCTTCGGCGGTAAAGATCGCGACGACCGGGGGGGCCGGCGCGACCGCTCGCGCCAGGGCGCGGAGTTTCTGCCGCCCGCCCTCGGCCGCATCGGCGGCTTGGAAAAGCAGCCCCACGCGTCCGCCAGAAAGCCACGACCTGACCTTTTCGTAGCCGCCGGTCAGCTCGCCAGCACGGCGCGCGAAACCGAGCAGGCCGAGACAGCGCTCGCGTAGTGCCCGTGCCACCTGTTCGGGCAGATCCTCCGGCACGACGACCGCTGCCCTGGCCGCCCTGGCAAAGAGTTTGCGGGCACGGGCCTTGTCTAACATATCCCGGCGCGGCAACAACCACAAACCCCGGCCCGGAAGTTTTCCCGCCACGTCAAATACGAGGCTGCCATCAGGTGCTACGACAAACCGCAGTAGATCGCCCTTGGCGTGAAGTTCGCCACTGGCGATGCAGCGCCTGGTCGTGGTTCGACCGTCTTTGGGCTCCGCGCCCACGAGCTGATTGCGATCCGGCCGCTGTGCCAGCGTCGTCGTCATACGCCCTCCATTCAGCCCTGTTCTGCCCCGACAGGCTCGGTCGTGTCTTCCTCGGCCGCCGCCTCGGGCTCCGACTCCCCGTCGAACCAATGTGCCCGGGCCGCCATGATTATGGCGTTGGCCTCGTCGACACTCGGTGCCTGGTCGCCCAGAATATCGATCAGCTCATCACTTGCCAGGTCACCGAGGTCGTCCAGGGTCTTGATCCCGTTTTCACCCAGGGTGACCAACATGGCGGCTCGCAGCCCCTCTATTGCCGACAGCTCGTCGGTCACCCCGAGGTTCCGGCGCTCTTCGTCGAATTTGCGGTCCTGTTCCTCAAGGTGGGCGCGGGCGCGCATGCGCAACTCTTCGGCCACATCTTCGTCGAAGCCCTCGATCTCGGCGAGTTCCGCGACCGGCACGAACCCGACCTGCTCCAGGCTGGTAAAGCCTTCGGCCACCAGCAAGTGTGCGATCACGTCGTCGACATCGAGCGCGTCGATGAACATCTGCGAACGGTTGCGCATTTCTTCCTGACGGCGGCGGGATTCCTCGTCTTCCGTGAGGATGTCGATTTCCCAGCCGGAAAGCTGCGAGGCGAGGCGGACATTCTGGCCACGCCGGCCGATCGCCAGCGACAGCTGATCGTCTGGCACCACGACCTCAATACGACCCTGCTCTTCGTCGATTACAACCTTGGTCACCTCGGCCGGGGCCAGGGCGTTAACCACAAAAGTCGCGGTATCTGGCGACCAGGGAATGATGTCGATCTTCTCGCCTTGCAGCTCGCTGACCACGGCCTGCACACGGCTGCCGCGCATACCGACGCAGGCGCCCACCGGATCAATCGCCGAATCGTGCGAGATGACGGCGATCTTGGCCCGGCTGCCCGGATCGCGGGCGACTGCCTTGATCTCGATGATGCCGTCGTAGATCTCCGGCACTTCCTGGGCAAATAGCTTGGCCATGAACTTTGGGTGGGCGCGCGACAGAAAGATCTGCGGCCCGCGGGTCTCCTCACGCACGTCGTAGATATAGGCTCTTACCCGATCACCGGTGCGGAAGGATTCGCGCGGCAGCGATTCGTCCCGGCGCATCAGACCTTCGGCCCGACCCAAGTCGACCGTCACGTTGCCGAACTCGTTGCGCTTGACGATGCCGTTGACGACCTCGCCCACGCGGTCCTTGTATTCCTCGTACTGCCGCGCCCGTTCCGCCTCGCGCACCTTCTGTACGATGACCTGCTTGGCGGTCTGGGCGGCGATGCGACCGAGGTCGATCGGCGGCAGCTCGTCGATGATGAACTCGCCAAGCGCGATGCCCGGCCTGAGCGCTTCGGCCTCCGGCAGGGTGAGTTGGGTGAATTCGTTTTCCACCTCGTCCACCGCCTCGCGGAAGCGGCGCAGCCGGATCTCGCCGGTCCGGCGATCGATTTCGGCACGAATGTCGTGCTCGTGGCCGTATTTTGCGCGGCCGGCTTTACCGATTGCTTGCTCCATAGCTTCGAGCACCTCGTCGCGCTCGATGCTTTTTTCGCGGGCGACGGCGTCGGCCACCTGTAGAAGTTCGGTCCTGGAAAGTGCTGTCGTATCCATCGTTTCTCTTCGGGTTCCTGTCTTATCTCTCGGTCCGGTCCGGTCCGGTTCAGTTCTTTCCCGGCGCCGTGTTTGCGGCAATCAAGTCGTCGGTCAGCACCAGTTTCGCCTTCGCCAGGTCACCAAAAGGCAAGGCAATCTCGCCGCTGTCAGTGGTCAGGCGCACCATTTCGCCGTCGCGGCCAAGCAACCGGCCGCGGAAGCGGCGGCGTCCTTCGATCGGCATGCGCATTTCGACGCGTGCGTCGAATCCGGCGAAACGATCGAAATCCTGGAGACGCGTCAGCGGCCGATCGATGCCGGGCGAGCTGACCTCCAAGATATAGGTACCGGCAATCGGGTCCGCCACATCCAGTATTGCTTCCGCCGCGCGACTGACGCTGGCGCAGTCGTCCACCGTCATGCCCTTGCTGTCGGCCCGTTCCACCATGACCTGCAGTTTGGCACGCCGGTCGCCGGAAAACTGGATACGAACGATGTCGTAGCCCATATCGGCGAGCGACGGGCGGATCAAACTTTCGACTTTCGCCGCCTTGCCTTCGCTGGTTTTGGCGGACACGGCCTGGTCTGCTGCCGAAATCTGTGGCACCTGCTTTCTCCGTCCCGAGGATCGGGTAATAAAAAAGTGGGCCGTTGGCCCACCGCGTTCTGAGAGCCAGACGCAGCGTTTTTATGCCAAACGCCACGCCAACCCTTATGGTTGGGCGCAATTTACGCTTACGTTGCCGGCCCCGCAAGGCTTTTCTCTTGGCGCCTGGCCGCTTTAGGGCCCTGGATCAGGCGGCTTTGCGCGGGCGGCGTCGAAATCGCAGGTAGCAGGGCGTCCGGCCTGCCTCGATCGCTTTGAGCTCGTAGCGCGTAGCGGGCCAAACCGCCGACCGATGGCGCCAATCGGCCGGGCCCCGCGCCAGCCACTCGAAGGCGGGGTGGCTGGTCGCACGTTCCAGGATCCAGGGCAGATAGTCGGGGTGGTCCGTGGCCAGGCGCAGCTCTGCGCCGTCGATCATAAGATCGGCCAACCGGTCCAGTACCGCGCGCCTGACGATGCGCCGTTTGTGATGACGCGGCTTGGGCCACGGATCGGGAAACAGGATAAAGACCCGGGCCACCGAATTTTCCGGCAGTGCGTCCAGCAAATCCCGGGCGTCGCCCTGATAGATCCGGACGTTGTCGAGGTCGGCCTCGGCAACCCGCCGAAGCAGGCTGGCGATCCCGTTGACGAAGACCTCGGCGCCGAGGAAGCCCACATCTGTGTGGCGGGCGGCCTGCCAGGCCAGATGCTCGCCCGCCCCAAAGCCGATCTCGAGCCACAGTTCGCGCGTCGACGGACCGAACAATGCCTCGAACTTGAACGGCGCGCCGGTCGTCGGCAGGGTCACCCGCAGACGCGGCAGGAGATCATCCAGAAGCGCCTCTAGGCCGCGTCGCAAAGGCCGCCCGCGTCGACGGCCGTGCAGATTTCGCCGCCGACGGCCTGGCGACGGCGTGGGCGTATCCGGCCGGTCATCACCGCCGGTCATCAACCGGCCGCCTGGCTAGGATCCGAAAGCGGATTTCAGGCTGTCAATCAGAGTGAGTCGCTCCCAGGAAAATCCGCCATCGGGATCAGGCGCGCGTCCGAAGTGGCCATAGGCCGCCGTGCGCGCATAGATCGGCTTGTTAAGCCGGAGATGCTCGCGGATGCCCCGCGGGGACAGGTCCATCATGTCCTGAAGCTCGACGGAGAGTCGGTCCTCGTCAACCTGGCAGGTGCCATCCGTATCAACATAGAGCGACAGTGGCTTGGACACGCCGATCGCATAGGAAAGCTGAATCGTGCAGCGCGCCGCCAAACCGGCCGCGACCACGTTCTTGGCCAGATAGCGGGCGGCATAGGCGGCCGATCGGTCGACTTTTGTGGGATCCTTGCCGGAAAAAGCGCCGCCGCCATGGGGCGCCGCTCCGCCATAGGTGTCGACAATGATCTTGCGGCCGGTCAGTCCACAATCGCCATCCGGACCGCCGATCACGAAACGGCCGGTCGGGTTGACGTAGAATTCGGCCTCTTCGCACATCCAGCCTTCCGGCAGCACGTTGACCACGTGGGGCCGGACGATTTCGCGCACCTGATCCTGGTCGAGATCGGCGCTGTGCTGGGTCGAAACCACGACCGACGTTGCCCGCCGGGGCCTGCCGTCGACATACTCGAGCGTCACTTGGCTCTTGGCGTCGGGGCCCAACCCCGGTTCGGCGCCGGAATGGCGCGCCTCGGCCAGCGACTGCAGGATGCTGTGTGCCAGGTAAATTGGCGCCGGCATGAGATGCTCGGTCTCCCGGCAGGCATAGCCGAACATGATGCCCTGGTCGCCGGCGCCCTCGTCCTTGTTGCCCGCGGCATCGACGCCCATCGCGATATCCGCGGACTGTGCGTGAACGTAATTTTCCACGCGCGCTTCGCGCCAATGAAAACCTTCTTGTTCATAGCCGATGTCCTTGACCGCGTGGCGTGCGACTTCTTCGATCAGTTCGGCCGAAACCGATTCCGGTCCCCGGACTTCGCCGCCGAGGACGATCCGGTTCGTGGTCGCCATGGTTTCAACCGCGACTCGCGATTGAGGGTCGTGTGCCAGGAAGGTATCGACAATCGCATCGGAAATGCGGTCACAAACCTTGTCCGGGTGACCTTCGGCCACCGACTCGCTGGTGAAAAGATATTTGCCTTGCCGCAAGCTTCGCTCCCGCAAATTAATTGGCCCGCAGCCTTCCCAGGAGAAACCGTGCAGACCCTCCAAAGCCTCGAGCCGTCAATCGAAAACTTTTCTGTCGCATCTAGGCCAAGTCGCGTCCTATCGGGCAGCGTCCCACCCTCGTCGTTCGTCAGGCCTCGTTACCAGAAACAGCGGTGACCGGACATATAGGACATACGGCAGCCAAAAGCCATGTCACAGCACCGGAAAATGCCGACAACACGATTCGCCGTCAAGTTCGCTGTACGACGCTCGATCTATGGAATGCGGAAACTCAGCACTGCTGATCGCGATAAGACGCGCGCTTACTCGGAGGCGGCGCTGGAGAACCCAAGCGCCTTGACCATCTCGAAGAGGCGCTTGCGCACGTTCGAGTCGTCGATCTTGTAGTAGGCCCTGACGAGCTCCAGGGTTTCGCGCTTGACCATTGGGTTGGGTTCGAAGGTGATCGGATCGTGCGTCACGCCGCGAGACTGACCGGGTGATCGGGCGGCGACATCTTCGGACATGTCATCAAAGAAAAACCCAACCGGCACGTCCAGCACACGCGACAAGTCGAACAGGCGGCTGGCGCCGATGCGGTTGGAACCGCGTTCGTACTTCTGAATTTGCTGAAATGTCAGCCCGATGGCCTCGCCGAGTTTTTCCTGACTCATGCCTAGCAAGGTCCGCCGCAACCGCAGCCGACGACCCACGTGAATGTCGATCGGATTCGGTATTCCGGTACCGCGACCGCCGCTAATTTCCTCCCCATGAACCATAGTCGCTAAACTCCCCTGGCGAATTCTTTTACAACCACTACTTTATTTCTAGGCACGCCATGGTATGTGGTCAATAGAGGTAAATACGTACAAATTGATGTCGGGGATTAAGACAAACTCCGAAGGGTTCGTGAAATAATGGCCGCAAAAATGCTAAATAAAACAAGGGCAAGAACGCTCCAGTTGCCGATCATTGAAAATGGTGTCACCCCAACGATAGGCAGTGGCAGCGCGGCATCGAGCACGCCGACCTTGTTGAGTTCGAGCCGGACCAGGGTACGGCCATATCCGTCGACCACGCCCGATATTCCCGAGTTGGCCACACGCACCAGTGGCAGGCCCTCCTCGACCGCTCGCATCCGTGCGCTGGCGAAATGCTGATAGGGGCCGGAGCTGTTACCAAACCAAGAATCATTGGTCAGATTGAGCAGCCAGTCGGGGCGATTGCCGGGTTCCGTCACCCTGCCGGGAAAGACCACCTCATAACAGATCAGCGGGCCGACCGGCGGCAGGCCGGGCAGCGCCAGGGTCCTCAGACCCGGTCCCGGGCTGAAGTCCAGACGCCCCTGCGTCAGTTTGGATATGCCGAGTAGGCTCTTGAGTGGCACATATTCCCCGAACGGCACCAAATGGAACTTGTCGTAGGTGCCACGGATCTCGCCCAGGGAATCGAGGGCGTGAAACGAGTTCCAAAGCCGCGGCCCCGAAGCTTCCCATACCGTGCGGGGCGCGCCGGACAGCAGGAGACCGCCAGGCGGCACGATCTGGGCGAGCGCCTGACGCAACTCCGGTTGATCGGCGATGGAGTAGGTAATCGCGGTTTCCGGCCAGATAGCATGGCTGTAGCGGCCGGCTCCGTTGCGCAAAGTCAGTGCCATCTGATCGGCAATGTGCTGCGGCCGAAGGTCGTTAGCCCATTTGCTCGATTGCGCAATGCTGGGCTGAACCAGCCTGAGCTTCACGCCCTCGACCGAACGACTTCCGACGGGCGGCGCGGCCGACAAGCGTAGCTCGCCGCCGGCCCAGGTGAGCGCCAACAGCAAGAGGGTCACGCCGACCGGGAGCCAGCGAATCAAGGCCGTCCTGGCTCCGTTCGCCAGAGTGGCCGGCGCGGCACCGGCCAGGAGGGTCACCAGGGACAGGCCCCAAACACCGGTCAAAGCGCCCAGTTGCAGCATGGCATCGGAGAAGGCCCAAACGCTGCCGATCAGGTTCCAAGGAAATCCGGTCAGGATCCACGAGCGCAGCCACTCGACGGCAAGCCAGGCCGCCGCGAACAGCAACACGCGCGAGACGCCACGGCTTCGGGTCGACCAGACCGCAAGCACGATGACCGCCGGAAACAGGCCCAATCCCACCGCCAATCCGACGACCGCAAAAGGCATCAAGAAAGCGAACTGCTCGGCGTCCACAAGAAACGCGATCCCAACCCAATAGAGACCGGTCAGGAAATGACCGGTCCCGAAGGCCCAACCGACCATGAAAGCGCCTCCGGCACGGCGCGCGCCGTCGAGCAGCCAGAGCAGAGCCGTAAAGGCCGGCCACAGGAGCGGAACCAGGTAAAGCGGCGGCAGTGCGGCGCTGGCCAGCGCGCCGAAGAGCCCGGCGGCCAGCCAGCGGCGCCAGCCGGTGATTGCGGCCAGCCGGGCGGCCAGCCGCCCGATGAGGTCGTCAGACGCCGACTCCAGAGTTGCCGGTTCAGCCATTTTCGATCGTGCTCACGGCTTCAGGCACGGAACAGAAGCATGAAATCAGGCACCCGGTGTCGCCGATTCCTTGAGCGGAAGATTGCGCACCCTCAACCGCTTGACACGACGCGGGTCGGCTTGAATCACCTCGAAGGAGATACCGGACGGCGGATGCACCAGAAGTTCACCCCGCGTCGGCACGCGCCCGGCGAGTGCAGCCACCAGACCGCCCAGTGTGTCGATATCTTCCTCCCGCTCCATCTCGGACAGGATCGGGCCGACGCACTCTTCGAACTCCTCGACCGTGGTGCGGCCGTCAGCCACCAAGGATCCGTCGGGCCGTGCGGTCAGCTTAGGGCCTTCCGCCGCATCGTGCTCGTCCTCGATCTCGCCGACGATCTCTTCGACCAGATCCTCGATCGTGACCAGGCCGTCGATGCCACCGAACTCGTCGACCACGAGGGCCATGTGAAGGCGTGACTGGCGCATTTCAAGCAGCAGGTCAAGCACCCTCATCGAGGGGGCGGCGAACAAAACCTGCCGGGTTATGGTCGCCAAGTCGAAGGACTTCGGCTTAGCAGCGTAGAGCAGCAAGTCCTTGATGTGCACCAGTCCCGTGACGTCGTCCAGCGTGCCGCGGAAGACCGGCAGGCGAGAGTGGGGCGTGGTGCTCATCAAGTCCAGCAGCTCTTCGAATTCCGTGCCGATCTCGACAGCGACAATATCGGCACGCGGAACCATCACGTCGTAAGCGGTCTGGTTGCGCAGCTTGAGCAGATTCGCGAGCATGACCCGCTCGTCATCGGTGATCGGCGCAGCGTTTGAATCTTCGCTCTCGCCTTCTTCGATCTCCTCGATGATCTCTTCGATCGTTTCGCGCAAGGTCGAATCGCCGTTCTTGCCGCGGAACAGGCCGCGCAGCCATTTCGAGAAGACAGCCAGCCAGCCAGCCTCGATTTCGTTGACGTTGCCGCGCGCGGCTCTGCCGTTGCTGGAGTAGTCAGTCATGGTCCGCCCTAGGATACCGCGCCGGTCGAAATCATTCGGTCCCGGTAGGGGTCCGCGACATCCAGATCGGCCAGGATCGCGCGTTCCAGGCTCTCCATACGTTCCGCCTCAGGCGCGGTTCCATGATCGTAGCCCAGCAGGTGAAGCGCACCGTGAACCACCAGGTGAGCCAAGTGTTCGGCGGCTGTCTTGCCTTGCGCCGCGGCCTCCCGGGCTACGGTCTCACGGGCCAGGACCACGTCGCCGAGCAGCATGGGCGTATCACCCGCCGTTTCGGCGGATCCGTCCAGTCCGGCGAACGACAGCACGTTGGTCGGCTTATCCAGGCCACGGTAGTCCCGGTTCAAGCGCCGAACCAGCCGGTCATCGGCAAGTACCACCACAAGCTCCGCCGAGGCAGGACCACCTCGGCCCTGCGGCGTTTTGCCCGGCCAGAGCCGATGCCGGACCAGGAAATCTCGGAGGCCCTTGTGGTCGAGCACCGCGCGAGCGGCGCGCCGGGCGATCTGCTCGGCTCCTTCGAACTCTAGGCGCCAGGTCGGGTCTTTTACCACGACCGCAACATCTATATTGGTACTTGGAGGTTCTTCGCTCATCTCAGTTCAGGGGCTTGGACCTCGCAGGCGGCCGGTGACGGGTCCGAAACCGAGCCATCTCATGTCTCGGAATCGCGCTGGCTGTTGGCCTTGTCCCGCGCGTCATAGGCCCGCACGATGCGCGTCACCAGAGTATGGCGCACCACGTCCGCATCGGTGAATTCGATGAAGGCGACATCATCCATACCGGCCAATATCCCGACGGCTTCACGCAGCCCAGAGGGCTGTCCCTTCGGCAAGTCCACCTGAGATAGGTCGCCAGTAACGGCCATACGACTGTTTTCGCCGAAACGGGTTAAAAACATCTTCATCTGTACGGGCGTTGTGTTCTGCGCCTCGTCAAGTATCACGAAGGCGTTGCTCAGCGTTCGACCCCGCATGAAGGCCAAGGGGGCCACCTCGATTTCGCCGTTCGACAAACGGTTCATGACCTGTTCGGCCGGCAGCATCTCGTACAGCGCATCGTAAAGCGGCCGCAGGTAGGGGTCGACCTTCTCGCGCAGATCGCCGGGCAGAAAACCCAGGCGCTCGCCGGCCTCGACCGCCGGCCGGGACACGATGATCCGATCGACTTCGCCGCTCATCAGAAGCGACACCGCCCTGGCAACCGCCAGGTAGGTCTTGCCGGTGCCCGCCGGACCGAGCCCGAACACCAGTTCATGGGTGGCGAGTGCCTCCATATAGGCTGCTTGGCCGGGAGACCGCGGCGTGATGTGTCGCTTGCGCGTGCGGATCGCCAGATGATCAGCGTGCACCGCAGTCACGGCGTCCGCCTTGGCGGCCGCGTTCGGCGCGTTCTGCGCCATACGCACCACGGCATCGACCTCCGCGTCATCGACGTCGAGGCCCTTCTTCAATCTCTCATAAAGGGCCTGGAGGGCCATGTTGGCGGTCTTGACCGCATCGGCCGTGCCGGAAATTGCCAGACGATTGCCGCGCGAGGCGAGCGATACGCCGAGTTGACGCTCGATGCGTGCAAGGTTTTGGTCGTGCTCGCCGTAGAGCAACGGTAGCAAGCTGTTGTCGTCGAACTGAAGCACTTCCGGCTGCCCGGCATTCTTTCGAGAAGCCGCGGTCATAGGCCGGCCGCCCCGATCGGGCCGTTGGGCACCGCGCGGACGCCGCCGCCAACCGTCTCCGCAGGGCTCTCGCCGAGCCGGCTGCCGGCCAGGCTGTTTGGGTGACCGGCCTCGATTGCAATGTCGACCAGGCGGCCAAGCAAGCGTTCCGGCGCGCTGACGTGAACCGCCTGCATGTAAGGGCTGCGCCCGACCAACTGCCCGGACCGGCGGCCCGGACGTTCCAAAAGGATGCTCATGGTCTTCCCCACGCTCGCCTGATTGAAAGCGGACTGCTGTTCGTTCAGCAGAGCCTGCAGCATGGCCAGGCGCTCGGCTTTGCACGCCTCCGGCACCCGGTTCTCCGCCATCGCAGCCGGGGTACCGGGGCGCGGGGAGTATTTGAAGGAATATGCTTGGGCAAAACCGGTTTCAGTAACCAGGCGCAAGGTTTCGGCAAAGTCCCGGTCTGTCTCACCCGGGAAGCCGACTATAAAATCCGAAGAAAGCGCCAGATCGGGCCGGGCCCGGCGCAGGCGTTCGACGATGCGCCGGTAGTCGTCGGTCGTATGCCGTCGGTTCATGGCCTCCAGAATTCGGTCCGATCCGGACTGCACCGGCAGATGCAGGTAAGGCATCAGCTTTGGCACCGCGCTATGGGCTTCGATCAGGTCGTCGTCCATGTCGCGCGGATGGGATGTGGTATAGCGCAAGCGCGCCAAGCCCTCGATCTCCGACAGGCGCCGGACCAGCCGGCCCAGACCCCAGATTTCGGCGCCGCTACCAGGTGCCTGACCATGATAGGCGTTGACGTTTTGCCCCAGAAGGGTGATCTCCAGGGCGCCCCCGGCGACAAGCCGCTCGGCCTCGGCGACGACTTGATCGACGGGCCGGGAAAATTCCGCGCCCCGCGTGTAAGGCACGACGCAAAAGGTGCAAAACTTGTCACAGCCTTCCTGAATCGAAAGAAACGCCGCCGGGCCCTGAGAAACCGCCTCCTCCGGCAGGTGGTCGAACTTCGACTCCGCTGGGAAGTCGGTATCCAGTACGCCGGTGCCGGCCGCCGCCCGCATCGCCTTGGCGACCATTTCCGGTAGCCGGTGGTAGGTCTGCGGGCCGAGCACCACATCGACTTGGGGTGCGCGGCGGAGAATTTCCGACCCCTCGGCCTGCCCCACGCAACCGGCCACGGCGATCAGCATACGCTCGCCATGGGCTTCCTTCTCGCTCTTGAACCGCTTCAGGCGTCCGAGCTCGGAGAACACCTTCTCAGCCGCCTTCTCGCGGATATGACAGGTATTGAGGATGATCATATCCGCCCCGTCGGGGCTACCCGTAGGCTCATAGCCGAGCGGCGCCAGGACATCCGCCATGCGCACGGAGTCATAGACGTTCATCTGGCAGCCGTATGTCTTGATAAAGAGCTTCTTCGACAAAATCGTGTCACAAACCAAAGGATCGGCGCACACGGGCCGCCCGAGTACGGAATCCGCTTGTTACCGGCCTGCCCGGCAGCACCGCGCTGAAGTCTAACATTTCGCAGCTGATCTCGACAATTGCAATGCCGCCCCGGCCCTAAGCCGCCTCGCTATCCGGTGCCGCCGATAACCGCCGCCCGGCGATCGCCGCAGCGACACCACGTGCCGACTCCACCTGGCAGTAGTTACTGAGCGCCTTGCGCGAGCCGAGTTCGGCCAGAGTCACGGGCCGGTGGAAATGGACCACCACTGTCACACGGCCCAGACCCGCCAATTGCCACAAATGGGGCATCAAGTCCATATCGCCATACCAGGCAAAAAAGGGTCTGAGGTAGCGTCCAAGCGGCAAGCCATCTAGCTTGGTGTAGGCGACCGAGACCGGCTGTACCATCAGAGGCGCATCGCCGCCATAGGTTTCTGCAACCGATAGCAGCGAACTTTTGAAGGGTAGCACGCGATTGCCGTCGCTGCTGGTGCCTTCTGCGAACAAAATCAAACTGTCGCCCGCCTCGAGCCGCCGGACCATTTCATCCCTCTGCGCGGCGATTCGCAAACCCCGACGTTCCACGAAGACCGTGCGCTGCAAGGTCGCCAGCCAACCGAAGACCGGCCATTTCCGGACCTCGGATTTGGCCACGAACGAGCCCCGGACCAAGGTCCCGAGAACCGTGATATCGAGATAGGACACGTGATTCGAAACATAGAGGGTTGGATGGTGCCGGGATTGACGGCCGCGGCGCTCGATCTGCACGCCCAGGATTCGGCTGCACTGCCGGTGATACCAGAAGGGCAGCACCGCCCTGATCGGCAGCTTGAGCACCATGGCTAGCGACTGCAGGGTACCGACCGACAAGGCGAATGCGGCGAAAGACATCAGCCGGGCCATACTCCTCAACCGAGATCCCAAGCTGTCCGAAGCCATGACTCTTACGCCTTATCTCCGGCCCTGGTGCCATCGTCGCGGATGTAGTGCCGGTGATATTTTTCCGTGACCATGTCGGTCTTGACGACGACGCAAACGTCTGTCGTCCCGAAATTTTCGTCGACCACGGCGCCGTCGCCGATAGTGCCGCCAAGTCGCAGATACCCCTTGATCAAAGGCGGCAAAGCGCGCAACGCCTCCTTGCGGTCGATCGCGTCCGGCGCCAGGCTGTTCATCGCGATATAGCGCTCGGTCCGCGCCCGCGGCCGCAGCGACGGCGGCGCGAGATGATGGTGATAGAGGTAGGACAGCGGCAGTGCCAACGCCTCTGGCTCGATGCCGGGTAGGCTGGCACAGCCGAATAGTATGTCGATGTCATAGTAGACAACGTAGGTGGCGATTCCGCGCCACAGCAGCTGCATGGTGGCGCCATTGCGGTAGTTCCGGTCGACGCAGGACCGACCGACTTCGAGAATGCCGCCGGGATAGGCCAAAATCTTGCCAATATCGTACTCGTCCGCACTGTAGAACCGACCGCAACGTGCCGCCGCCTCGCGCCGCATCAGACGGTATGTGCCGACCACCGACCGGGCGCCGCCGCCGTGGTTCTCGTCGAACACCAGCAAGTGATCGCAATAGTCGTCGAATAAATCATATTCCCGCTCGGCGACGGTCATCGCGGCTGTTGGCTTCGCTGCCATCTCGGTGCAAAAGACCCTGTAACGCAGAGCCTGTGCAGCGCCTATCTCGGCCTCGTTGGCCGCCAAGCGGATACGCAGGTTGCCGCACTGGACATCGACCGGCCGGCTATCGCCTGGCTGGGATAGGGCCATGAGTCCGCTTTCCTGTCGTCTTTGAGGCCGCATGTGCGGTCAGCGCTCCAGACAATTCCGCCAATCGTGCCGAAGCGCCCTGCCGACCTTAATTGTCGTGCTTATGGCGTTTTTCGACATCAGTCTTGGACTCGATCTTGGTCCCATAAAGTTCCAACCTGTGACCGACCAATTTGTATCCGAGTTGACTGGCGACAAAATGTTGCAGTTTTTCTATCTCGTCATTTCGAAACTCGACCACGTCACCCGAGTTGACATCGATCAAATGGTCGTGGTGGTGCTCCGGCATTTCTTCGTAGCGGGCCCGGCCGTCGCCAAAGTCGTGCCGCTCAAGGATGCTGGCCTCTTCGAACAGCTTGACGGTGCGATAGACCGTGGCAATCGAGATCCGCGCATCGACCTTGACGGCGCGGCGATAGAGCAATTCAACGTCGGGATGATCAGTGGCCTCGGACAGGACACGCGCGATGACCCGACGTTGGTCGGTCATCTTCAGGCCCTTGTCGATGCACAGTTGTTCGATTCGGGAGATCATCACTTCGCCGTCGGTAACCCGACTCGGTTTTCAATGATAACCGAAGGAGTGCCGCACGCCTATGTGTAACGACGCCCCCGACAGTATCTTGGAGCCAAGGCTGCCTATGCGCGCTTGCGCCGTGCCCGTGTCCCCAGACCAATCTGCTTGGCGAGCTTGGAACGTTGCTTGGCATAGTTTGGGGCGACCATTGGATAGTCGGGCGCCAAACCCCAACGCTCACGATACTCTTCCGGCGTCATGTTGTAGGCCGTCTTGAGGTGCCGCTTGAGCATTTTCAGCTTTTTGCCGTCCTCGAGACAGACAATGTGATCCGGCGTCACCGACTTCTTGACCGGAACCGCCGGCGTCGGACGCTCGGCTTCCCGATCCTCGCCGCTGCCAACACTCGAAAGCGTCTGATAGACGTCTCGAATGAGCTGAGGCAGATCGGTCATCGGAACGGAATGGTTCGAAACATGCGCCGACACGATATTCGTGGTCAGAGACAGAAGTTCACTCGGATTGGTCTGATTTGCCATAGCCTTCCAACGCCCCATTTCACTGCTTTGGTTCTGTATATAAAATATTGTAACCAAATACAACCAGGTAATACAAATAAATAAACCCGACCGATAGTTCCCAGGGTGGAGCACTGTCTATTAGGTCGTCCTTTGAAAATGATTCGATACATCAATGAATTGTGCCTATCGCCAAAACCAACTATGTAGCTCGACAGCATCCATCCCGATGAAGAAACCCACAGCCGGATAGCGATGGCAGAGCGAATTTGACAGGCAGATTCTGGGATCGCCGCCCAACACTAGATCTCGCGACAATGACTTATTTCATGGCGGCGAATTTGCCCTGCCGCGGACCGGGCATGCCGGCTCGCTTACGGCCTCGCGAGCCGCTTGGGGTGATCGGCGCCACGGCACGGCCCGTACCTATCTAGCGAGCGGGGGCGCGCGGTGAGACAGGTCACTGTCATCGAGACTCGGTACAACCAGTCAGCTCACGACGGAAGACCAGCCCTGCGACTGTCTCGCCGCAGGGTCGGCGATAGTATTCGGGCCGCCGGCCGACCTGATTGAAGCCCTCCGACAGGTAGAGTTTCCGGGCGCCATCGTTGTCCTCGCCGACCTCGAGAAAGACCGACCGGCCACCGGCCGCGGCAGCTTGTGCCAGAGCTTCGCGCAGCAATCGGCGAGCCAGTCCCCGGCGCCGGCAAGAAGGCCGGACACCAATCGAAAGAATTTCACATTCGTCGGCCGCGACCCGTGCAAGCAGAAAACCGCCGGGCGCGTCCTCAACGAGAACCAAGATCCCGAAGGCGCCCGGCATGGCCAGGATCTCGGCAACCGCCTGGCGATTCAAATGGGAATCGTCGAAGCACGCTTTGCTAAGCGCCACGAGCAGGTCTAGGTCGAACGGCCCGATCGGCTTCAGTGCGAGGTCGGTCGCCGTCAC